>JAJRUQ010000012.1 GCA_024277705.1 Gammaproteobacteria bacterium | reverse complement strand
GGCGATCATGATGCCGTATGCGGCATTGATAATCTCATCGATATTGCTCACCGCCTCCGGTTTTTCTATTTTTGCAATGATAGGCAGCAACTCACCATTGTTAAGCATATATTTCTTTAAGGCCTGAATATCTCTGGCGGTTCTGACAAAACTTAAGGCGACAAAATCGGCTTTCAACTGCATCGCAAGGACTACATCTTTTTTATCTTTTGCGGTGAAACTTGCAACGGATACTGTTGAATCAGGAAGGTTAAGGCCTTTTTTATTTTTAAGAATGCCACCATAAACCACTTTGCAAATAACATTTTTTCCGCTGATACTATCAACGCGGCACTCCATATTTCCATCATCCAGTAATATCCTTTCGCCTGGCTTAACATCTTTATATAAATTTTTATATTGAGAAATTATCCTGCTCTCATCACCAATGCCATTTTCACAGCTGAAAATTACTGTGGCATTTCGTTTCAGAACTATGCTGTCATTTTCAAACATACCAACACGAATTTTAGGGCCGCACAAATCCATTAAAATCGCGGTAAACGATGCCATCTGTTTCGCACAACGGCGAATACGTTTAAATACTTTCTGGTGGTAATCATGATCACCATGTGACATGTTTAATCTGAAAACATTGACCCCGGATTTAATCAGTTCTTTTATATTTTTTTCGGTATCAGATGCCGGCCCTATGGTCGCTATAATCTTGGTTCGTCGCCATCGTAAAGATATTTTTTTATCTGCCTGCATATTTGCATGCCTTCTCTTTTAAGGTTATTAACTTAGCGCTTTGTTTCAACATGAGTATAGCTGTTGTCTACCACCATCCGGGGAACTCACTCTGTTTCACGCCGATGCTTGACTTTTTATTTTATCGGCGCCCTAATATACAGATGATAAATAGTTCCGTCATATAAAAATAACAATAGTGACTCAGAAACATGCTGGAGAATATCATGAGCATTTCACTCAACTCCTTTCCCGACGCCCCTGAAAACTGGGATATTAATATTGCCACGTCTACAGCCAAAGCGGATGGCGTTCATATGAGCAATGACCACTGGGATCTGATACGCGCACTGCAGGAATATTACAGTAAGGTGGAATTTCCACATCTGCATCAGATAAAAAAAACACTGGATGCAAAGTTTAATTCACGTGGCGGTATAAAATATCTTTATCAGATCGTTCCCGGCGGCCCCATTGCTGAAGGCTGCCGGCTTGCCGGTCTGCATGCACCCGCCGGTGCTGTGGATAAATCGTTTGGCAGTGTTGCTTAATAGCGGCCATATATCTGTCACCTGCAATTAAGAGCACATCTATCAGATGCTTATGCCCTTCAAGCAAAAACTAATAATATGCTACGACAGGATTTATGTCCGTTTATAAACAAAAGGGACGAAGAAAATATTAGTCTCTCTGCCCCCCTGGTTTACCTCATTCACAAAAACTTAAGCCCCTTTGTGAATCCAGTCAGCGCCCAGAGTTCCCTGCAACCTTTCCAGATAACTGTTACTGTTTACCCATTCCAGCATCTGTTCAGCATTTTCCATCTGCCCCTGCAGCTCTGCCCATGTGTCAGTAACTGATTCATTAATCTCATCCATTTTTTGCTCGATATAATCTCGATTCATTTGCCATAATGCCGCATCACGTTGCTGCTTTATAACCAGGCGTTGTTTATACCAGTCGCTCTGCAATAAATAATCACGGGTAAACATTTTACGAATTTCCGGGTGGTCAATGGTTTTCCCTTCATGCTTACCATGTGCCATAATATTTATCACTGCCTGTAACGGTGGACAGGCGTCAGAGATAGAACCATCCTCAATATAAGCTTGCGCAACTTTTTTCTGTGCTTCAACAATATTATTGATACCGTCAACATATGCATCCATACCCTGAGTTTCAGGACGCAGCATTTCTTCATCAAAAACAATAGTCGGGCTGTCAAATACTTTACCAAAAAAGGCATGTACAAACTTTTCTGTAATACGATAACCCAGACGGCTGGCATGAATCGTTTTACCGTCATGTTCGAAATCTTCTATCTTTTCCAGATGACCATTTTCTATCAGGAACGCCGGATCACGATGTTTTATTGGCAAACGGCACCAGATTTCAGGAATCAGCATGCTGATATCGTGGTCAACGCGTCGACTTGAACCAATATAACCGGCGGCTGATGAATAACCCGCATAATCACACAGAATAAATGATACCAGTGCATTATTCAGATCTGCGGTGGTTGAAAGTGCGTTAAACGGTCCTTTTGTTAAAGCACCTTCAGAGCCGGCACCGGTCGTAGATGGTGACTTACCCGTTAAGCTGCAAATCAGATCCATGAACAGTTCAGGCAATTCCTGATAGTGAATGGGGTTATAAACCGCCAGTGGCCGAATCCCGGCTTTTTTATCTTCCGGGTTATTGCGACGCCCCTGCAGGACGGCATTCACCGGAAAATGTACCGGCTGCTCTATTGTCAACCCGCGCGACAAACGTGTTCCGACCCGGGCAATATATAAATTTCTTGGATTAGCCAGATCCGGACGCTTTTGCAAATAACGAACATTTTTACTGTGTGCACCATTAACAATCCGGGGATGTGCTGATGATACAAAATATTTTTCACTTGATTCCGCTGCCCGGCAAATCAGCTCCTGCATGGGTTTGGAATAATCCTGAAAGCTAATAGCATCTTCTACCAGTTCGCGTGCATCTGCTGCAGTCAGCGGCTGAAAGTTTGAAATGAAATTCCCGTCTTCAGATAAATCCTTTTCTGTCTGGGTATCCAGTCCACGGTTTATGGCATCATCTGGCCGCTGGAACAGACGATTTTCACAGTTCGTTACCAGTTTTACGCTTGGATTTTTATAACGTTTATTCAATTCACCTTCAAGATAACTCACCGGAACGACTGTTGACGCAGAAATATCGTCTTCGGTCTGGACTTTTGTTGCGGCAACAAAATCCTGTCTTAATTTATAGATACGCCAGGTGCCATCACGACGTACACCAACACGCAGATAACTGGTTATCAGTTTGCGTCCATCAAACTTCAATTCATGACCGGGGTATCCGTTTACCTCATCAACCGAAAAATGTTCGCGCCAGTTTCCGCCCCATTCCGTTTTATAAAATCGCTTTATCAGATAGACCAGTGCCAGTATATGCTGCGGCAGACTTTCCAGCCATGCGTTGTATTCATCGGTATAGGTTTCAGCAGAGGGCGTTAATAAACGGATAACCGATCCCAGGCTGCGCTTGCTGGTAAGCACATTTCTATCATCATTGGTCGAACTGTCACGGCGGCGTTTTGAATAATCATAATTAAAAATAGCTTCAACCTGATTCAGGTTTTCTTCAAAGTCACCGACAAAAATCGGTCCGGAAATCATTGAGTCCTGGATGGATTTTGATATTTCTGACTTGCCACCACCCGACACCGTACTCGGCTTATGGCAGAAGGTTCCCTCACCCAGCGTACCCAGCAGGCGCCAGCTTGGTGCCTGCGGGTGTTTTTGCATATGTACCTTAAAGCCGCTGGGATATACATAAGTATGTTTTACCCGCAGCTTTATTTGCTGCTCTTTTCCCTCTTGCAGCCAGCTTATTTTCTGTGACTCCATATCAATATGCGCATCTTCAGGGATATAAATAATATCTGAAAACTGATTATCTACCGCATAACCTTCGGCTTTAACTGAAATAGCACCGTCTAACTGTGTGCATAAGCGGGCGAAGGTATGATCACTCATATCATCATCCACTTTTGGTAAATAATAGTTACCCAGATTGAAACGTGGAAATGCAATGGCTCCACCAGAATGCTCTTCTTCTACACCACCAAACAAATTTGCTGAATAACTTATCTGTGACTTGATTTCTTTTTTACTATAACCAAAATAATTATCTGCAATAATGGTCACAATGACACCATTCATGTCACGGCAGACAACTTTAAATGCCCCGCCATCGTTATACAGTTCATCATCCTGCTTCCAGCACATACCATCATTTCGCTGACGCTGAGTGGCATCATCATAATGTGGCAAACCCAGTGCTTTTTTACTCAACTTGGTCAGGTGCGGTGCCAAAATGACACAGCCGCTGTGTCCGGTCCAGTGATCGATATCAAGTGCTGCATCATTTTCAGACAGAAAGGGGTCACCACCATTGCCGAAAATTGATTCCACAAAATCAAGATTAGAGACCAGTGTACCGGGAGCAAAGAACCGGGTTTCCAGTGTTTTTTCCGGCAAAACACCTTCAACCTCAGGGCGTACAATAGGGCGCAATAATAACGAAACCCACAAATCCACCGGCTCTTCATGCTCACTGGCAATTGGCAAACTCATCAATTCGGTTGGCGGATCCAGTGCGACCTGTAATAAATTGGCATATACATCTACCGGCACCGATTTTTTATCGGCTGGGATAGGCAAACCGCCTTCAACAATATGAAAAACGCCAGAGGTTGTACGCCGGTCATTTCTGGGATTGTGCAGTACCCCCTGAATTAAACGGTAGGATTCCACCAGGTCTGACTTGTAAGTATCACTGTTCAGAGGCAGCGATAACTCACGAGCAATACCTTCTTCATTTAAATTAAAGGTTTCACCCGGCAGTTTAATTTCTACATCAACACCGTTTCGTTTTAAGTACGCATTCAAAAAATTTTGAATGCGCTGGTCAGCCGGGCAGCGGTAGTCCGCCAGAAGCTGGCGTTGCGCAGAGTAGTTCTTCAACAGGCTATCGGCCACTGACAGATAACCACGGTCGGAACTTAGCTGGCAGCGATGCCCTAATGAAGCAAGTTGCAGACAGATGTGCTGAATAATGACCTGTCGTTTATCGATGGCCCGTCTTTCAGGAAGAGTAAATTTAGTTTGTGAATTCATAACAGTTGCCAAAGCAGTCAACCCCAGATAAGACTATTAATTGCGGGAGACCAATTTTAGAGACAAGTCGATGAATTTACCAATCGAATTGCAACTGCATCACTAGGTTCTAACATACTTAAATACTTAAAAAACAATTACTTAATAATACCAGATCATTTTATTGCACCACCATGGTGCAAAAAGATAAATTTTTTATTATCCATTAACTCACAGCGGCCTTCTTACAATTATTTGTTTCTTATTAACTATAAAAAAACCTGCTTAAATAAGCAGGTTTTTTGTGATTTTTAATTGTCTTGCTAACAGCAAATTCTAGAATTCATCATCGACTTCACCACCCTGTAATCTATCAATCTCAGCCTGTTCTTCAGCCAGTTTTTTCATAATGGCTTCATATCGTTTTCTTTTTATTTCTTTTTTCTCCGCCTCAGTCAACTCAACAACTACTGCGGTTTCTTTTACGGCTACAGACGTCTGCTGTTCTGCAGCAACTGGCGATACCGGAACCGCTTCCGGCTGGCTGGCGACTGGCGCTGGTGCGTTAGCTGCTGATGCGGAGGCTTTTTCTGCTTCCAGTCTTAACTTCTCTGCCTGCTCTGCTTTTATTGCCTGTTTTTTCGCCCAGGCTCTTTCTATGCGTTTTTTATCGGCCTGTTTTTTATTGGCCAATGCTTTTTTACTCTTGTTTGCAGCAACTTCTGCTTCTATTTTTTCTGTTTCCAGATCAGCCGCAATAACCCCTTCCATGCTTAACTGATACATGATTTCCAGCGACTTCTGTAAATCTTTGCTGACAGCTAAACCTTCACGATATAACTGCCCAAGCAAAAAAAGCGCTTCCAGTGACTCTCCGCTTACACCCTTCGACTGTTCTTTTACTGACTTTAACCAGTCGCTGTCTTTTTCTTTATCATATCCCCTTTGTTTTATTTCCAGATATCTCAGGCGTTGCTCTGCAGGTATATAACCTTTCTCTGCTGCTGACTGATAACTCTTTTTAGCCGCATCCATGTTCAACTCAATACCCTCACCCATCTCGTACATATAACCGAGCTTATACAGAGCATTGACATTACCCTTCGCTGCCAGCTTTTTCTGAAAAACAAAAACATCACTGCTATGGTCCGCTACTCCAACAGCAAAGGCATTGCCTGAAAGAACCAAACCAAGTGAAATAAAAAGAGTTGTTATACAAGTAGATCTTAAAAAAACCATCATTAATACCGTGTAAAATTATGTGTCTTATTTTGCACTTTTGCTAAGCACCCTATACATATAGCATACAAGTTACTAAATCGCTGATTTACTATGCTTTTACTTTTACCGGTCGCTGCCAGCCGCTTATTTCTCTCTGTGCAACCCGGGTAATGGTTAAACTGTTGTCTGCCGTATCTTTTGTAATAGTTGATCCGGCGCCGATGGTGGCATTTTCACCGACCACCACCGGGGCAACCAGCTGCGTATCCGAACCGATAAAAGCCCCTTTTTTAATCGTGGTCTTATATTTGTTTGCACCATCGTAATTACAGGTAATCGTTCCTGCGCCGATATTCACATCGGCGCCTATCTCACTATCACCCAGATAACTTAAATGACCGGCTTTGCTGTTATCACCAAGTACGGTATTCTTAATTTCAACAAAGTTACCTACACGGCTGTTCTGCCTGAGATGTGTTCCCGGACGAATTCTGGCAAAAGGCCCGACCTCAGCCTGTTTATCAATGATCGCGTTTTCTATCACCGAGTGCGGTTTTATTATGCAGTCACTGGCAATGCTACTATTTTTAATAACACATCCGGCACCGATGCTAACTCTGGAACCCAGGCTTACATCACCCTCAAAGATACAGTTAATATCGATAAAACTGTCGCTGCCGGCCTTTAATGTCCCGCGTACATCAATTCTGCCAGGATCGGCAAGACTGACACCCTCACTCAACAATTGATCAGCAATACCTGACTGAAAAATTCTTTCCAGTTTTGCCAGTTGCTTTCTATCGTTAACGCCCTCAACTTCATAGCTGTTTTCTACCTGTGTAGTGAACACTTTATTGCCATCCTTAACCGCCAGCGCAATAATATCTGTCAGATAATATTCACCCTGTGCATTATTATTGCCTATTTTATTTAAACACTGGTTCAGATACGCAGCTCTTAATGCAAGTATTCCGGTGTTTACTTCTTTAATCGATTTAATTTCTTCACTGGCGTCTTTATGCTCGACAATAGCAACAACACGGCCATTCTCTCTAACGATGCGGCCATATCCTGCTGGCTTATCCAGCTTTACCGTCAGTAAAGAAACATTGTTTTCACTAACATCCTGCACCAAAGTCTTTAAGGTCTCGGCTCTGGTTAATGGCACATCACCATACAATATTAGTACTACATCATCATCACTAACATTCACGCTAGCCTGCTGTACTGCATGTGCTGTTCCTAATTGTTCCGCCTGCTGGCACCAGCTGACATCAAAATGCCGGCACTGCTGTTGTAACTGCTCACCATCAAAGCCATAAACAATCTGTATCTGTTTTACATTAAAACTTTTACTGGTATTGTAGACATGTTCAACCATGGGCAGGCCGGCAAGCTTATGTAAAACTTTTGCTTTTGATGAACGCATGCGAGTACCGGCACCGGCAGCTAATATAATTACTGATAAATTCATAATTAGTTTATATTGTTGTTGATTAATGCTCAGGCTATTGCCTCAAGCTCTGTTAAATTATTCAGGGGCATGTGCTTCATCCTGTTGACCTGCCTTTCAGCTGATAATAAAAAAGGCCGGACCCTTTCGAGTTCGACCTTTTAGATTTTAGTTTAAAGTCCGGATAATTACTTTTTATTCATAACTTCCGCTTAACTATTTTTTCTTGCGAATTTTCTTTAATGCTTCAATTTGAGCAACTGCCTCAATTAACTCGGATTTAGCCCTGGCATAATCCATGTCAGAAGCTTTATCCTTCATTGCTGCTTCTGCTCTTGTTTTCGCTTCCATTGCCGCTGACTCATCAATGTCAGCTGCGCGCAGCGCCGTATCTGACAGGATGGTTACAATATGCGGCTGCACCTCAAGAATACCACCACTGACATAAAAGCTTTGCTCTCCACCACCCTGCTCAACAACCCGTACAACACCGGGCTTCAGTGTTGATAACATTTGTGTATGGCGCGGCATGATACCAACTTCTCCGGCCTCGGCAGGCGCGTACACTTCTGTTACTGTACCGGAATATATTTCATTCTCGGCACTTACAATGTTCACATGCATGGTCATTGCCATTTTTCAGTACCCTTCGCTATTCAACTGATATTAAAGCGTTTTTGCTTTTTCAACAGCTTCTTCAATGCCGCCAACCATATAAAATGCCTGTTCTGGCAGGTCATCATGATCACCGGCAAGAATGGCTTTAAAGGCAGACAGAGTATCTTTCAGTGATACATATTTACCGGGAGCACCGGTAAACACTTCCGCGACAAAGAACGGCTGTGACAGAAAACGCTGGATTTTACGAGCACGGGCAACCGCCTGTTTATCTTCATCAGATAATTCATCCATACCCAGAATTGCAATAATATCCTTCAGCTCTTTATAACGCTGTAATATCCCCTGCACTCCACGAGCCACTTCGTAGTGTTCAGCACCAATGACCAGCGGGTCAAGAATACGTGAGGTTGAATCCAGTGGATCCACCGCTGGATAAATGCCCAGTTCAGCAACCTGACGCGAAAGTACCAGGGTTGCATCAAGGTGAGCAAAGGTGGTCGCCGGAGACGGGTCGGTTAAATCATCAGCCGGTACATACACTGCCTGAAATGATGTAATTGAACCGGTTTTGGTGGAAGTAATACGTTCCTGTAGTACGCCCATTTCTTCTGCCAGCGTTGGCTGATAACCTACTGCTGATGGCATACGACCCAGCAGTGCTGAGACCTCGGTTCCTGCCAGCGTATAGCGGTAGATATTATCAACAAACATCAACACGTCACGGCCATCATCACGGAAATGCTCCGCCATGGTCAGTCCGGTCAACGCGACCCGAAGACGGTTACCCGGTGGCTCATTCATCTGGCCATAGACCAGTGCCACTTTATCGAGTACCCCGCCTTCCTGCATTTCGTAATAAAAATCATTACCCTCACGAGTACGTTCACCGACACCGGCAAACACAGAGAAACCAGAGTGCTCTACCGCAATATTACGAATCAATTCCATCAGAGTCACGGTTTTTCCAACGCCGGCACCACCGAACAGACCAATTTTACCGCCTTTTGCAATCGGCATAACCAGGTCAATAACTTTAATGCCGGTTTCCAGAATTTCGGTGGCTGAAGACTGGTCTTCAAACTTTGGTGGTTTACGATGAATAGGCATGGTTTTTTCATGACCAATCTCGCCCATATTATCAATCGGGTTACCCAGAACATCCATAATACGGCCCAGTGTTTTCTGGCCCACAGGAACACGAATCGCTTCGCCGGTATTACTTACTTCCATGCCACGGCGCAAGCCTTCAGTGGCACCCATGGCAATTGCTCGGACGACACCATCCCCTAGCTGCGCCTGAACTTCCATAGTCAAACCTTTTTCATCAAGTTTGAGCGCGTCATAAACTTTAGGAATGGAGTCCCGTGGAAATTCGACGTCAATGACCGCGCCGATAATTTCTACTATGTTTCCGGTACTCATGATTTTATCCTCGTAAATACTTATGTATTAGTAATGTTAAATTCTGTAATGCGGTTTATACCGCCGCTGCACCAGACACAATTTCGGAAATTTCCTGGGTAATCGCTGCCTGGCGGGCCTTGTTGTAAACCGTTTGTAATTCTTTAATTAAATCGCTGGCGTTATCGGTCGCACTCTTCATCGCAATCATGCGTGCAGACATTTCACAGGCAATGTTTTCAACCACACCCTGATAAACCTGTGACTCGATAAAGCGCATCATTAATGCATCAATGATCGGTTTTGTGTCGGGCTCATAAATATAATCCCAGTGATGATCCAGTTCGGTGTCAACCTCACCACTTGCCGGTATCAACTGCATTATATTCGGTGTTTGTGTCATGGTATTCACAAACTCGTTATTAATCAGGAACAGGCGGTCAATATCACCACTGTCATAAGCATCCAGCATAACCTTCACCGTACCGATTAATGCTTCATGTGAAGGCTGGTCTCCCAGGCTGTCTGCTTTTGCGATAATGCTGCCATTAAAACGAGAAAAAAATGTTGATGCTTTTTTACCAATGGTGCATAAATCAATTTCTACGCCTTTTTCATGCCAGCCCACCATATCGTTGACTGCGGTTTTAAAGGTGTTGGTATTTAAACCACCACACAAACCACGATCGGTGGAAACAACAATATAACCCACACGCTTTACTTCTTCACGGTCCTGCAAATACGGATGCCGGTACTCACAGTGCGCCTGTGCAAGATGGCTTAATACATCACGCATTTTTTCCGCATAAGGACGTGAAGCACGCATGCGTTCCTGTGCTCTGCGCATTTTACTGGCTGCAACCATTTCCATTGCTTTAGTGATCTTTTGTGTATTTTGTACACTTTTGATCTTGGTGCGTATTTCTTTAGCGCCTGCCATTATTGAATCTCTATAGTTAAAGTCAAAAACTTTTCTGTCCGCGAAGAACGCAAATAAACGCAAAGGTTTAAAAACATAAAATCTTTTTTCACGTATTTCGCGTTATTAGCGGACTAACGTTTTTTATCTCTTAATAAACACCGTTCGCTTTAAAATCATCTAAAGCAGATTTCATTGCCGCAGCAATGTCATCATTATAATCACCCGACTCATTAATCTGCGCAATAAGCTCGGCTTTATTACTCTTCATGTATACCAGCATTGCGGTTTCATAAGCCACTACTTTATTCACCGGAACATCATTCAGGTAACCTTCGTTGGCAGCATATAATGAAAAGCCCATTTCTGCGACAGACAATGGTGAATACTGTGCCTGTTTCATCAGCTCAGTAACACGCTCACCTAATTCCAGCTGTGCACGGGTAACATCATCAAGATCGGATGCAAACTGCGCAAAGGCAGCCAGCTCACGATACTGCGCCAGCACCAGACGAATACCGCCGCCCAGCTTCTTGATAATCGTTGTCTGTGCGGCACCACCAACACGCGAAACTGAAAGTCCGGCATTAATCGCCGGACGAATACCCGCATTAAATAAATCAGACTCAAGAAAAATCTGGCCATCGGTAATCGAAATAACGTTGGTCGGCACAAAAGCCGATACGTCACCATCCTGTGTTTCAATAATAGGCAATGCCGTCAGTGATCCGGTCTGACCCTTGACTTCGCCTTTGGTAAATTCCTCAACATAATCTGCATTCACCCGTGAAGCACGCTCCAGTAAGCGTGAGTGTAAATAGAAAACATCACCAGGATAGGCTTCACGACCCGGTGGACGGCGCAACAATAATGATACCTGACGATACGCCCAGGCCTGCTTGGTTAAATCATCATAAATGATTAACGCATCCTGACCACGGTCACGGAAGTATTCGCCCATCGTACAGCCGGAATACGGAGCAATATATTGCATGGCGGCTGATTCTGCTGCACTGGCAGCGACAATGATGGTGTGTTCCATCGCGTCATGTTCTTCAAGCTTGCGTACAATATTGGCCACGGTTGACGCTTTCTGTCCAATCGCCACATAAATACATTTAACCCCGGTACCGGTCTGGTTGATAATGGCATCAATGGCTACTGCTGTTTTACCCGTCTGCCGGTCACCAATAATCAACTCACGCTGACCACGTCCAACAGGAACCATCGCATCAATGGCTTTCAGACCGGTCTGTACCGGCTGATCAACTGATTTACGTTCAATAACACCCGGTGCAATTTTTTCAATCGGTGCTGTCAATTCTGCAGTAATCGGCCCTTTGCCATCAATCGGCATACCTAATGCATCAACCACGCGACCTAGCATCGCTTCACCAATCGGTACTTCCAGAATACGACCGGTACATTTTGCGGTATCCCCTTCCGTCAAATGTCCATAACTGCCCAGCACCACAGCGCCGACCGAATCGCGCTCCAGGTTTAATGCCATGGCGAAAGTATCACCCGGCAGTTCGATCATCTCGCCCTGCATGGCATCGGCAAGGCCATGAATACGAATAATACCGTCCATTAAACTAACGATGGTACCTTCTGTACGAGCTTCAACTTTCTGCTCAAAATTTTCGATTCGTGATTTAATCAGTTCACTGATTTCTGATGGATTGAGTTGCATTGTATTGCCTCTTATCGCCCTAATGAAAGCGCAAGTGATTCCAGCTGCGATTTCATTGACGCGTCTATAATAGTGTCACCGGCCTTGATAAGAACACCGCCAATTAACGATTCATCTACCGTTGTTGTCAATGTAATATCACAGCCAAGTTTATTCTTTAATGTATTTGCTAATTCGTCTTTTTGCTGTGCAGATAACTCAAAAGCAGAAACCACTTCTGCTTCAATTTTATTTTCTGCTTTGGCACGTGTGACTTCGAACTGCTCCAGCACATCCGCCATTAACGGTAAACGTCCATTCTCAGCCATTAACTTAACCAGATTCTGCTGCTTTTCGCTTAAGTTATCCGCCAGTACCTGTAGCACAAGGTCACTTTTTTGCTGTTTGCTCATGTCGGGGCTGCTTAACAGTTTGCTCACTTGCGTATCACTGACCACATTAACAAGATTGCTTAATGCGTCATTCCATGAGTCCAGCTCATCTGACTGGCTGGCAAGTTCATAAACGGCATTGGCATAAGGACGCGCCACTGTTGTGAAATCTGTCATTTCGCTTTTCCGTTAAAGCTGAGTAGCAAGTTCATTAAGTGAACTGGCATGTACGCTTTTATCAACTTCACGTTTCAATATCTTTTCAGCACCGGAAATAGCTAAAACCACTACTTCCTGACGCAGATGTTCACGTGCACGATTAATTTCCTGCTCAATCTCCGCATCCGCACCGGCCTTGATACGCTCTGCTTCTGTACGGGCATCATCTTTTGCTTCATCGACAATTTCGTTAGCACGTTTCTGCGCCTGCGCGATAATTTCAGAAGCCTGACCTTTTGCATCTTTTAGATGTTCGGCGGCTCTCTTTTCGGCAAGTTCCTGCTCATGCTGACCGCGCTCGGCAGCTGCCAGACCATCAGCAATTTTCTTTTGCCGCTCTGCCAGGGCATTAACCAGTGGCGGCCATACATAGGCATAACAGAACCAGACAAAAATCGCGAAGGTTATTGATTGACCAATCAGCGTTAGATTAATATTCATACGCTAGTACCTATTGATGTTAGTCGTGATATTCGTCTTACGCGACAGCGAAGATAATGTAAAAAGCCACACCAACAGCAATCATTGGCACCGCATCAGTTAAACCCATCATCAGGAAGAACTGGCCACGCAACAAAGGAATCAATTCAGGTTGACGTGCCGCTCCTTCAAGGAATCGTCCGCCTAATACACCGATACCAATCGCTGCACCCAAAGCGCCTAAACCCATCATGATTGCACCTGCTATATAAAGCATCGCACTTACTTCAGTCATTGTTTTCTCCTAATAGAAATTTAAATTCGTTATAAATCGTACTGCTGCTACCGCTTACTGAAACCGGTATCTTAATGTTCGTCATTTACCTGATAGGCCAAATCCATATAAACGATGGTCAGGGTCATGAAGATATAAGCCTGCAAAGTAATAATCAGAATATGGAAAATAGCCCAGCCCAGCTGCAGGAATCCACCAAAAATACCCAGTGCCCAGCCGCCACCGTACATGATGGCGATCAAAATAAAAATCATTTCACCGGCAAACATATTACCGTACAAACGCAGTGACAGTGACAGCGGTTTTGCAATCAGGGCAACAAATTCCAGCATGAAGTTAATCGGAATAAATATTGCCTGTATTAATTTGTTATTCGAGCTGAACGGATGCATGGTTAGTTCGGCAGCAAAACCCTTTACACCTTTTATCTTGACGCTGTAATACATCGTCAGCATAAATACGGCCAGCGCCATGCCAAAAGTTGCATTCGGATCCGTCGATGGTACGACTTTAAAGTAAACATGGTGCGGATCAGCGCCGAACACGGTGGATGCAATCCAGGCGAAACTGCCGGGTAACCAGTCAACCGGAATCAAATCCATAAAGTTAATCAAAAACACCCAGACAAAAATGGTTAATGCCATGGGAGCAACCAGCGGGTTGCGACCGTTGAACGCGCCTTTCACACTGCCGTCAACAAACTCGATAATCATTTCAATGAAGTTCTGCAGGCCGCTGGGAGTATCAGCAGTAGCATTTTTTGCCGCCCTGCGGAAAATCCAGAGGAACAGCACACCCAGAAATATTGACCAGAACATGGTATCAACATTGATAGACATGAACCCCATTTCTTTGGCTTCTTCTGCAGTATGCGCTAAACCCCAGGTACCATTATGATGATGCTGACCAAAGGTCATATTCTGCAAATGGTGTTTAATGTATTGTCCAGCTGTCAAGGCTTCGTCAGCCATTATTTCTCTCTCTTTGTTTCCATGTCACCGGTATTCTGACCGGGTGAACGCACCATAACTGGTGTCATGTGTATAAAAAAGTATGTTATTAATAAAGTTACCGCACTGATGGGCTTTATTAATACAAAGGCACAGATAAATAATGCACCCGTCAAAATAATTTTGTACATCTCACCGATATACGCAGCGGCAAGCATGATTTCTGCAGTGTTATCAGGGCTGACTCGAAATACTTTATAGGCAAACCAGGCATTGGCTGCGGTAGCAATGAAACCGCCGGTTAATGCGGAATAGGCTATAACCACATCGAAAAACAAGAATAACGCTGATACTAACAGTGTTATTAAAAACTGCATTTTTATAATTAAAAATGCCTGCTTTTTCGATTGCTGATGTTGCTGATTCAGGTCGAGCTGATCATATTGCATAGTTTTTTTGCATTTTCAGCCAACCCGCTTCAATCAACGTAACAACACATAAACACCATGAAGCAGGGCGGGGTTAGAATGCGCGCGAATTATATAAGACCTTGCTGATAATGGCAAGGAATCAATCTAAGCATAAGCATTATCTATTACATCAAATGCTAATAAACAAACCACGTTGACTAAAACAAATGCTGCTACTCATTCAATACGGTAAAAAATGACTGCAAACGACCAGAAAGAGAAGTTGTAAGTTAAAAGTTTTAAGTTATAAGTAGAAAGTCAAAAACTGGATAACCTTATGCTTAACAAGCTTCTTTTGATTTATGTTTTTAAACTTACAACCTACAACTTAAAACTTCTCTTAAGGCTCAATAACAACCCTTAAGCCGGCATTTTACAATAGAACTTTATGATTCTATTTTACTCAGGATGCCGTCCAGGACTTCAAGGCTGCTGTAGCTGATCTCCAGCCGCCCCTTGCCACCGCTTTTTTGCTTTATCAGTACCTGCGCACCTAAACATTCCGATAAACGTTCTTCCAGTTTGCTTATATCCGGATCTTTTACCGCTTTTTTGCTTTTTTTCTCCGGCGCGGATAATTTTCGTATCAACGCTTCGGTTTCACGTACGGACAGGCCTTTTTTAGCCACATCCTTGGCTACACTGCTCTGTTGCATACCATCGATTGCCAGCAGTGCACGGGCATGGCCCATTTCAATATCACGTTGTGACAGCAATACTTTTACATCCGGGTTCAGATCCTGTAAACGCAGCAGATTACTGACCGATGCACGTGAACGCGCGACACTGTCAGCAACTTGCTGATGGGTCATCTCAAACTCATCAATTAATCGTTTTAATGCACTGGATTCTTCCAATGGATTCAGGTTTTCACGTTGAATATTCTCAATTAATGAAACCGCCGCAGCTGTCTGGTCATCAAAAGTTTTTATAACCGCCGGCACCTGCGCCAGTCCGGCTATTTGCGAAGCACGCCAGCGCCGCTCACCGGCGACAATTTCATAATGACCATCCGCTTTCTCGCGCACCACTATCGGCTGCACCACACCCTGAACAGAAATCGAATCCGCCAGCTCCTGTAGCGCCACCTCATCAAAATACTCCCGTGGCTGCCAGGGCCCGCGCTCGATCAGGTCAACATCAATTTTACGCAACTCATCATTGTTTTTTGGCTCAATCATGGCATCAACATCACTGTTACCCAGCAATGCCGTTAAACCGCGCCCCAAACCTTTTTTCTTTACTGCCATAATAATCTGTTCTTGCAATTATTCTTAAACTTCGGTTAAACAGCTGCGCCGGCGGCACGCTGCTCGGTTGCGCGTGCCCGACTTTCACGCCTTAGCATTTCACCGGCAAGGGCCAGATAGGCAAGCGCACCGCGTGAGGTTTTTTCATACAATAATGCCGGTAAACCATAACTGGGCGCTTCAGCCAGACGAACATTTCTGGGCACTATAGTACGATAGACACGGTCACCAAAATGTTCAATTAACTGTGCGGAAACATCATTCGATAATGTATTTCGCGGATCAAACATGGTACGTAGCAGGCCTTCGATCTTCAATGCCGGGTTTACCGTAGAACGAACCTGCTCAATAGTATCCATCAATGCGGTCAGGCCTTCCAGCGCATAATATTCACACTGCATGGGAATAATAACGCCATCGGAAGCAACCAGCGCATTCAATGTCAGCATGTTTAATGCCGGCGGGCAGTCGATCAGCACATAGTCATATTCACCTGCTATTGGCGCAATGCTGTTTTTTAAACGCTGCTCCGCGTTATCGGCACGCATTAAATACACTTCAGCAGCGGTCATATCCGCATTTGCCGGCAATAAATCAATACCGACATTCTCGATATGGTGCACCACTTCATGCGCATCCAGGCCATCCAGCAAGGAATCACAGAAGGTTTTATCCAGTGCATTTTTATCGACACCGACCCCCATAGTGGCATTCCCCTGCGGATCGAGATCGATCAACAGGACCTTGCGTTTGGTCGCGGCAAGTGAGGCGGCAAGATTAACGCTGGTGGTGGTCTTTCCAACACCACCTTTTTGATTTGCTAATGCGAGAACTTTTGACATGTATTTTTAAAACCTTAACTAGTGCATTTACTCTACAGGCATGAATTTATTGCGAGAGTGCCTTTTAATTTCCAGCAGATGCCGTTCTGCGTCCAGACCGAAAACGTCAAGCGAATGCGCTTCCAGTAGTTGGTAACGGTCATCAGCAAACTGCTGCTCAAGCTTGCCCTGCATCACCAGTATCTGTGTGTTTTCATTTTGCAAATGCGCCGTACTGCTTAATATATCTTCTGTTGCTGCATAAGCTCGCGCGGTAATTACGTCGAAGTATATCCTATGTCCGTCTTTAAGTGGCTGATAATCTTCGACCCGAGCATGAATGATCGCAACATTATCCAGTTTTAAATCAATTTTTGCCTGGGTTAAAAACCGGGTTTTTTTACCGTTGCAATCGAGCAGTACAAAATGTTTATCGGGCGAGGTAATGGCAAACGGAATACCCGGCAGACCGGCACCACTACCCACGTCCAGTACTAATGAACCTTCCAGAAATGGTTGCACAACAAGGCTGTCGAGCAGGTGCTTGCTCACCATCTCTTCCACATCACGGATGGCAGTGAGATTAAACGTCTTGTTCCAGCGCGCAATTAACTGGATATAATGCACCAGCTTTTGCTGCACTTCGACCGGAAAATGCAGACCCATTTCTTTCAGGCCGTACTCGAGTTGTTGGCGTAAAGGTTCTTTCATAAATAATACATGGCGAATCAGTCGACTCGGGTAGCACTGATCTATGTTACTGACTTATGCCTGCTACTGAGCCAAAGGAAAAGTTGTAAGTTACAAGTTGTAAGTTGTAAGTTGTAAGTTTAAAAACGTAAATCAAAAGAAGCTTGTTAAACAGAAGGTTATTCAGCTTTTAACTTGCTACTTGTAACTTAAAACTTTTAACTTACAACGTCTCTTTCTGGCCGTTAGCCG
>JAJRUQ010000011.1 GCA_024277705.1 Gammaproteobacteria bacterium | reverse complement strand
TAAATTTAAGCAACGGCGAGTACTGCTTGCCCTAAAAAACCTGGATTTTTTGTGGTTTTTTTGCGTCTTTTGCGTTCTCGATAACTGCTCCTGCGTTATTCTATTTACGGGCGTCCTGCCCTAATTCGCGGACCATTGTTTTTAAAGTTTTTAAACCTACAACTTGTAACTTAAAACTTACAACTTCTCCTTTGGCTCACAAGCGGGCTTTATTCTAGTTTCTAAGCCATTGATTCATTGCAAGAATTAGCCATAACTTATATACTTCACCTCTTTTACGCCTGATAAAACTCCCATGGCTTTAATCGTTCAAAAATATGGCGGTACCTCGGTCGGTACTATTGAGAAAATTGGCAATGTTGCTGATAAAATTGCCACGCGTGCAAAAGCTGGCGACAAAGTCGTTGTTGCGGTGTCTGCCATGAGTGGTGAAACCAATAAACTCATCGCCCTGGCCAATGACATCAGCTCACAAAGCCATGCAAGGGAAATGGATGTTCTGGTTTCAACCGGTGAACAGGTTACCATTGCCTTGTTAACCATGGCTTTGCTGGATCGCGGTTGTGATGCGCGCTCATACACCGGTGCACAAATTCGGATGATTACCGATGATGTTCACGGCAAAGCACGAATTAAGGAAATTCAGTCGGAAAAAATGCAGGCAGACCTGAGCGCCGGTCGTGTTGTTGTGGTTGCCGGTTTTCAGGGTGTGGATAAAAACGGTAACATCACAACTTTAGGCAGGGGTGGCTCTGATACTACCGCAGTGGCTATTGCGGCGGCACTAAATGCCGATGAATGTCAGATTTATACGGATGTGGATGGCGTTTATACCACCGATCCGCGAGTAGAGCCAAAGGCCAGAAAGCTGGATCACATCACTTTTGAAGAAATGCTGGAAATGGCCAGCTTAGGCTCAAAAGTATTACAAATTCGTTCGGTGGAATTCGCCGGTAAATATAATGTCCCATTACGTGTACTGTCGTCTTTTGAAGAGGGAGAGGGCACGTTAATTGCACTGGAGGATGATAACGTGGAAAGAGCGTTAATCTCAGGAATCGCTTTTAATCGCGATGAAGCACAACTAACCATCAGTGGTGTCCCGGATCAGCCGGGTGTTGCTTCTAAAATACTCGGCCCGGTAACCGATGCCAATATCGAAATAGATATGATCGTACAGAATATCGCAGAAGACGGCTGTACTGACTTTACCTTTACCGTACACCGTAATGACTTTGAAAAAGCGCATGCTTTATTGCGCACCGTATCCAATGAGCTGGGTGCCAAAAAAGTCAAAGCGGATGATGCCATTGTCAAAATTTCACTGGTAGGTGTTGGTATGCGCTCTCATGCCGGTATTGCCAATAACATGTTTGATACCCTGGCCAAAGAAAATATAAATATCCGCATGATTTCTACTTCAGAAATAAAAATTTCCGTAGTGGTTGATGAAAAATATCTGGAGCTCGGGGTCCGTGCCCTGCATGAAGCATTTGGTCTGGCAAATGATGGCCATTTAACAAACCTGTCATAATCATGTAATATTTACCTGCCTGAAAGAGAAGAACGCCTGAGCGCGCCTGATCGAAGGGGTAAATGGTAAGAAGGATGAACTCTCGCGCTGTTCAAAGCTCTTATTTTTGATATTTGTACAACATGGAGAAACGGAAATGTTGATATTAACGCGTCGCGTCGGCGAAACATTAATGATTGGTGATGAAGTAACGGTAACAGTACTTGGTGTAAAAGGTAATCAGGTAAGAATTGGTATTAATGCACCTAAAGAAGTAGCAGTCCATCGTGAAGAAATTTACGAGCGTATAAAAGCAGAACAAAACGAACCGGATTCAGTTTAACCCGATTGTTTAAAAACGCTTTACCTGTAAACAGAGAACAGGTATGCTTCGCACCCGATGTGACGATGCATATCTGTTTTTTATTGTATCGGGTTAATAATATTAAGTGTCTGGCATAGTTAAACAGGCATAGTAGTAAAAAATACAATTAGAAAAAATCCGGAGAAATGGCCGAGCGGCTGACAAAATCGTCAGGAACGATTTTGAACATCAACTGTTATGTAGTTGATGGCCCGAAGGGCGAAATACAGGAAGTATTTCGTAACGCGTTTTTCCCGACAGGGGTGCGCCTGGCACATATAAAACAGGTATAGTAGTAAAAAACACAATTAGAAAAAATCCGGAGAAATGGCCGAGCGGCTGAAGGCGCGCCCCTGCTAAGGGTGTATAGGGTTTATAGCTCTATCGAGGGTTCGAATCCCTCTTTCTCCGCCATATTCTTAAAAATACGCCAGTGTGTTTTCTGGTGTATTTTTAAGAATATAGAGGATAAAGTGCACCTGGTTAGAAGCATTGTTCGAAAAAATTGCCGGGAGCAATTTTTAACATCCGCGGTTTTTTTGCGGATGACCCAAAAGGGCGAAGGGCAGGACGCCCGGAGTAATCCCTCTTTCTCCGCCATATATATTGACGTACCTGGTATAAACCTAGATAATGCGTCCTCGCCTAACAGCGACAATTTATGCGCCTGTAGCTCAGCTGGATAGAGTACTCGGCTACGAACCGAGCGGTCAGGGGTTCGAATCCCTTCAGGCGCGCCATACATAAAAAAGCCCCACCATTTTCTGGTGGGGCTTTTTTATTGTAAAGCATAAAGTGGGGTCAGATGAAACTTTATGGAAAGTTTTATCTGACCCCACTTTAATGTCAGAATTTTTTACAAAAAAATTCTTTGTACAATACCTGTATCAGTCGTCTGTCTCTAACTAATTGAAATATATTGAATATATATTTTCTGGCGTAAATCTTGCAGTTTTATTTTTATAATCCACACATTATTAATGGTTGGATGGATGAACCTTCGATCTGGTTATACATGTAGATGGCTTATGAGTTAGATGGCTTATGAGCATTTCAGATAAATAAAATACCGCTACTATAAGGTGATTGTTGTGAACAAAATTATATTATTCATATCTGTTTTATCTTTTTCTTCTATTTCAAATGCTGCTGTTTTATTTAGTGATAATTTTGATGACGGTAATACTGACGGTTGGTCATTTTATGGCACAAATTCAGCATCATGGTCTGCGGCAACAGGAGTTTTGAATCATCATGCACCTTCAGGTTATACCGGTGATCGCGAACTTGCGCTGATTGATGGCATTAATACGCCCGACAAATTTACTCTGGAAGCTGATGTGAGTGTTATCTCCAGCATTTATGGAAATGATTGGGGGCATGTTGGTTTTGTCTGGGGAGTGACTGATTTAATAGCGCCTTACGATAACTTGAATACGTCTTATCTTAGAACGCATCAGGATCTTGTAACAAACTGGAGTATAGTTAATGGCAATGCATCAGTTGAACAGTTTATGTATACGCCTGGAGCTACTAATGGCGTAACCTATCACATGCGGATTGAAGTTGATTACCTGACGAAAACCATGGTCACCACACTCGATGGGTACTCAACTGTCTTTACCGGGGCAGATTTTGATTTGATCAATCCGAACACAGGCGGCGGAATAGGTTTTATTTCCTGGAACGATAATATCACTTTTGACAACGTAGTTTTAACCGACGGAAATTCAGCGATACCTGTGCCAGCAGCCGTCTGGCTGTTTGTTTCGGGTCTGCTTTGTTTTTCAGGGTGGAGAAAAACCGGAGTCAGATTCCAGTATTAGCTAATGGTGAGTCTGCATGCACAGGTTCTGCACACAATGCCCGGGGTGAACGATCAGGTGTTATTATTCGGTATCCGTTTGTATCTTTCGCTTCCTGACAATGAAGGAGTAGGGCGGGTCAGCTACCGGAAACTCAGGAAAGTTATATTGTTTTATGATCGGTGTGTATTGGTGATTACCGGGAGCTGACCCCGGTTTTTTATTGATTGCTTAAAAAACGACCACAGGATGATTGGATTGTGTAAGTAAAATCGACAGTAATCTTGGTGATTAGTGTTAAATATTCAGATAATTGTACGGGAAACTTTACACTTTGTGTTTTTGTGAAAATTCGTAAAAAGATAACTAATTGATTTTTATAGATATAGTATTGTTGGCACGGTAACTGCTTTAATAATATTAAATACATAAATTATTAAATGAAAGATTGAGGCATTGATCTAATGAAAAAATTACTACTGGTCGCTATATTGACTTTTACAACAAACGCGAATGCAGACTTTATTGATCTGGATGCAACAAACTCCGGTTATTACACTAATAGTGGATCTCGAAATGGTAATGTATCGGGCATTTTTGCCGGTAATAGTGGCACTGCTTCTTACCGTAACTGGGTGGCTTTTGACTTAAGCGTTATTACGGATAACATCCTTTCAGCCAGCCTGACTATCTATAACAATGCATCCAATGACAGTGCTGTCGACTTTACCTGGTCGGAAGTCACTACCTCGGTGTCTGAGGTTTTTACCAGTGCGGGTGACGGTATCGATACCTTCAACGATTTAAACGATGGCTCTGTGTTTGCCGCCGGTGCAGCAACGTCAGGCAGCAATAATGTTTTCTCATTAAACAGTGCTGCACTATCAGCATTAAATAATGCGAATGGTTACTGGTTAATGGGTGGCGCAACAGTAAATAATAATGGTATGGCGTATGGCTTTACCAATGGTGTCAGTTCCGGCGATCTGATCCGCCTGACGGTCGAAGTTGCACATATCCCGTCTGTTCCTGTTCCTGCTGCTTTCTGGTTATTTGGTTCCGGCCTGATCGGTGTGGTTGCGGTTGCAAGACGACGTCAGCATTAATTTTTAACAAAGCAGGTTTATTCGGGACTTGATAGATTACAGGGACCGATGATAGCTGAACCTGGTTGTACCGATGACGGCGACATCATGTTCGCCGTTTTCATTGATAAGTATTAGGAGTTATTCGTGTTACTACAATTGTTTAAAGATATATTCATTGGCCAGTTACCTAAAGCGGGTATCTTCTTTTCTATTCTTGTACTTTCAGCCTGTGGTAGTAGTTCAACGGCGCTCAATTTCGACTTAACAACGACTAACGCGACGATAACAGCGGGCGAAAGCACTACACTAACCGCAACGTTTAATGGCGGCACGGCAACTATCGACAATGGAGTCGGTGTTGTTATTTCCGGTGAAGCGGTAACGGTTTCACCCGATGTTACAACGACTTATGAACTAACAGTAACCATCGCTGAAGGTGTGTCAGAAACCACAAGTCTTACTATTACTGTTCTTCCAGCACCGCTCATCAGCAGTTTCACCGCTGAACAAATCAGTATAGAAACAGGCAGTAGGACAACACTCACTGCCGTTTTCTCTAACGGTACAGCGACAATAACCGGTATAGGCAGTGTTGAATCAGGCGTAGCGGTAACCGTTTCCCCTACAGAAAACATCACTTATGAATTAATAGTCAGCAAT
>JAJRUQ010000202.1 GCA_024277705.1 Gammaproteobacteria bacterium | reverse complement strand
TCGTCTACGGCAACAAGGGCGGTTTCACCATAAATGACACCAAAGAAAGTTACACCGTTTCACTTTTAATCCCTTTGGACTTCATTTCTTTGGAAGAAACACATGAACGTTTTAATCGTCGATGATGAGCATCTTGCCAGACAACGCCTGAGAAAACTTTTATCCGAAACCATTGGCTGCCAGATCATCGGTGAAGCCGAAACCGGTGAAGACGCGCTGCGTAAAACCCAGGCTTCTCAACCAGACGTAGTATTAATGGACATCCGCATGCCCGGCATGGACGGTATTGAAGCGGCCCGTTATATCAATCGCCTGGATAAGCCACCCGCTATCATTTTCACCACCGCTTACAGCGAGCATGCCTTAAAAGCTTTTGAAACACACGCGATTGATTATTTACTAAAACCTATCAAACAAAGCCGCCTGAAAGAAGCGCTGGATGCGGCAAAACGCATGAACAAAGCCCAGCTAAGTAAACTTCATGAAGACGAAAATAAAGGCATCCGGGAAAAAATTTGTGTGAAATGTCGCGGCTCTCTGGAGCTGATCCCCATCGAAGATATTATTTATTTCAAAGCCGACCAGAAATATGTCACGCTGCGCACCGCTGAGCAGGAATACCTTATCGAGGAATCATTAAAAGCGCTGGAACAGGAATTTGCCTCACAATTTATTCGCATACACCGAAATGCGCTGGTGGCGCACAAAATGCTGCATGGTCTAACAAAAAACAACGAAGGTCATGCCTGTATCAAATTCCATGATATTGATGATCTGCTGGAGATCAGTCGTCGCCATTTACCGCTTATTCGTAAAAAACTGAAATCTTCAAAAAACGGTGGTGGATAAAATACCTGTCGCAATAAATTATTTAAGCGAAGCCGGCGCAGGCTGTTAAAATTACAGGCATGAATCCGACAAATCCGTTGTCAGACAAAACCATTCTTATTACACGACCAGACGGTCGTGAGGATCACCTTCGGTGTCTCATCGAGCGGGCTGGTGGCAAAGTCATCCATTATCCGGTTATTCATATCCAGCCACCTCCTGAACTCGATATTACCCAACTGATACACCTGCGGGAAAAATTACACAGTTTCACCGTGGCGATTTTTATCAGCCCGACAGCCGTCGAACAAAGTCAGATTTATTTTCCCGCACTGCCTGAGCATTTCACCATCGCTGCTATCGGTTCCAAAACAAGCCTTGCTCTACGGGAGCAAGGTCTTTCTGTTGATATCGAAGCCTCCGGGCACAATACGGAATCTTTATTAAAAGATCCGTTTTTTCAAATGCCGAAAATTCAGGGGCAGCGCATTCTGATTTTTCGTGGTACCGGTGGTCGCGCTCTGCTGGGCGACACCTTAATACGTCGCGGTGCTCAGGTAAGATATGTGGAAACCTATCAACGCGAGTTACCGCCACACCCTCCGCTCAGCGAACAGCAAATTTCAGAAATCAGCGCCATCACTATTAGCAGTAATGAAGGTCTGGATAATCTGATCACTTTAATGGAAGACCCCAGTCTTATTATCAACACACCGCTTGTGGTACCGTCACCGCGTGCACGAACACTGGCCAGAGAACACGGATTTAAAACCATTATCAGCGCACCAAATGCCACCGATGAAGCGACAATAAATGCTTTATTAAATCATTTCTCAGGCAAAAACCAACTCACTTAAAATCCCCTGCCGGCTATATATTTTTCTTTAAATACGATAATCTCTTTATTAAAGATAATTAACCCTCTGGTGATAAAAATGAACCGACTATTATATGTATTGCTGATCTCTGCAATTACCATCGTCGGCTTTACCATGTTTCAACATAAAGACCTCGGGCAGATCAGTATTCGTTTTGCCGGCCAGTCTTTTGAAACCAACCTGGTGGTTTTCGGTGCCGCGTTTTTATGTGTTCTATTTGTTATTCTGGTATTGGCCAAAAGCTGGCATTTAATTAAGGATGCATATAACTACCTTCGTAACCGACGTGAAAAACGTCTAACTGAAAAAGCACGTTTATCGCTTTCACAGGGATTAATCGAATACGCAGAAGGTCGTTTCGAACAGGCCGAAAAAACGCTGCTGCAACAAATTAAATATAGCGATAATCGCCTGCCGGTTTATCTTACCGCCGCCCGCGCCGCACAGCAGCTTGGTGCTCACGAACGTCGAGATGAGTATTTACACAAAGCTCTTTTGGAAGCCCCCGAAGCAGAAATTGCTATAGGCCTGACCAAGGCAGAACTGCAACTGACTCACCAGCAAAATGAACAGGCACTGGCAACACTCACACAACTAAATCAGCTGTCTCCAAACCATACTTACATACTGACCTTACTGGCCAACACTTACCGTCATCTGCAGGACTGGGATAAACTGCAGGAAATTCTTCCTGCGTTTAAAAAATACGGCAAGTTATCAACAGAAAGTTTTCTCTCTTTTGAAATAGCGGTCTGCAATGGTCAGCTTAATAATCTCAGTAAACACCAGGATAGCGCTCTATTAATTAATTACTGGAGAGATGTACCGCCACAGCTGAAAGAATTACCGGAAGTTATTGAGCATTATGTAAGATTATTAACCACTGTAGATGCCAGTGGCGAAGCTGAAAATACTTTACGACTTTATCTTAATGAAAACTGGCAGGAAAGCAGCATCATTTTATATTCTGAGCTGGATGTTCTGGTTGAAAGCAAACAGCTGGAAATGGCTGAAAGCTGGTTAAAAGAACATCAGCATAATGCCTGGTTATTACTGGCTTTAGGCAAAAGGTGTATCGCCCGTTCTTTATGGGGCAAGGCCAAAAATTATCTGGAGGCCAGCATTGCTATTAATGCTATGCCTGAAAGTTATTTGAAACTGGCTCGATTACTCGAAGAACACATGGACAATGCCGCAGCTGCGCAGGAATATTATCGACAGGGTTTGCTTTTACTGACCGGTGAAAATGATTATACACTTCTACCTAAACATTCTACCGATACTGAGTGTGAAATGCCGCAATTAAAAATCGTTAAGACTTAATCAGTTTCCTTAAAACGTTTTTTAGATAAGCTCAACTTTATCTTTTAATTTAATCTCACCCGGCACAATCACCCGGGCATTAATACCTCCATGTCCTCGCACGGCGTTATAGCCACCTTCACCAAAAGTTTCTTCCATACGGGAACAGGGATGACATAGACCGGTCATTTTTAAAACTGCTGTACCAATCTTAAATTCACGATCTTTCAGTGCCAGTAAATTAATGCCACTAACAACAATATTTCGTCTGAGCTCAAGCGGGTTAATTTTATCTTTATGTAATAATGAAGCAATGGCTGTTATATGTTCTGCCTGTATCAGGGTTACACTACGATTTCCGCTAACACCGGTATAATGATCACCTTTAAGACCTTGTTCTAAAACCCGTACTTTATTCAACTTTTTTAATGGTTTTCGCTTCTCCGGTCGAATACCTATCCATTCGACCTTTCCCTGTTGCGGCAGATTTTGTATTAACTGTTTTACTGAAAATTTATCAGCCATCTGTTTTGGGTTTTTGTATTCCCATGGCTTTTAAAGCATCGTCTGAATATTCAAAAGAATCGGAATAAATTTGTGTTTCAGGCAAACCTTTTTCATAAAACAGGTCCATACCTGCCTTTACCATCGGTGGTGGTCCGCTTAAATAAATATCAAAACCTGATAGATCAGGATAATGTCTCACGACACTTTCATGCACAAGCCCGGTTTCACCTTGCCAGTTATCTTCTTCGGCAGGATCTGATAATACAGCGGTATATTTTAAATTCTTATGTTGTTTCAGCCAGGACTGGAGCATCTCATCCATATACAGATCACGTTTTGCTCGCGCACCACAGAACAAATGAATCGGTCGATCATCTTTAATATAAAAAGCATGTTCCAGCATGCCTTTCAAAGGTGCAAAACCAGTACCGCCTCCCATTAGAATAATCGGACGATTACTGTTTTCACGTAAAAAATAACTGCCCAAAGGACCTTCAATACGTAACAGGGCTTTTTCTTTTAAACCATCAAAAACAAAATCACCAAAATGACCATCCGGTACATGACGGATATGCAGCTCAATATAATCATCATCATGCGGCGCATTAGCGATAGAAAAAGCACGACGCTTGCCGTCTTTGAGCAGAATTTCCAGATATTGCCCGGCCATAAATTGCAGCCGCTCAGTCTCTGGTAATTTTAACTGTAACTTCATTATGTCATGTGTTAATAATTCCATTTTTTCAACGCGACAGGGTAGCGTTTTAATTTCGATATCCGTATTTTTGACAATTTCACGCACTTTTATTTCCAGGTCACTACTCGCATGCGCCTGACAGAACAATGTTTTTCCTGCTTCATATTCTTTTTTTGCGCTGGCTCGTAGATTATCCACATTACATTCAGTTGTACCTGATATTACTTCTCCCGCACATTTTCCACAGGCACCATTACGACAGCCATAAGGCAGACCTATACCCTGCCGGATGGCAGCTTCCAGGATGGTTTCATTTTCTTCAGCACTAAATTCATGCTCACTTGCGGGCACACGGATTTTAAAACTCATGTAAAATGACTCTGGTTAATGTCTGATTCAGCTTTATTTTTGCTCGATTTCGCATTTTCCCTTATTTTTATCTGAAAACAAAACAACAGTTTATACGGTTTTTTTATGGCGCGTCTAAAAGTTTACAGCACAGGTATCTGCCCTATCTGCGATAAAACCAAATCATTATTAGTGAAATGGGGTATTCCTTACCAGGAAGTCCGTGTTGATCAGGATCCGGAAGGTTTACGTGAGTTTTCACAGATCACTAATGGTGCCCGTACTGTGCCGCAAATTACCATCGATGGAAACTGGATAGGTGGTTTTAGCGAATTAACCGAATTACATATGGATGATGAACTTGACGGTTTAATGTCCAACCAATAAAAAAGGAATTTAATAATGAATGACTCTACTGTAAAAAAAATGCCGCTTTGGGTATTGCTGGCTTTTTCAAGTATTCACAAGCGCAAGCATGCCATTATACTGATATGGGTAAGTACTCTGTTTACCCTGTATTGCCTGCCCTGGCCGACTTTTTTCAATAATGAAATTATCGCAACATTATTTCTGATTGATGACTGGAGCTGGATCGCAATGATGATACCAATCTGTATCTGGTATATCTTATGTTTGCGCTGGATGGATAAAAATATGGCCTGGAAAGCAGCCGGTTAATTCGATTTCTTAACAAATTTCGTCAGAATAACTATTCTCTGACCGTTTATTTTACCCTCGATATGTTCAGCGTTATCAGCCACCAGTGAAATACCTCGAACCGAAGTGCCTCTTTTGGCGGTAAAATTAGCACCTTTTACATTCAAGTCTTTAGTCAGTGTTACGGTATCGCCGGCTTCAAGTACAGCGCCGTTACTATCGAGGTGTTTAACTTCGTCTTCACTTGCTTCACCTTCATCGCTTGCCTGTGCCCAGCTCAGGGTTTCATCATCAAGGTATAACATCTCGAGTAAATCCTGTGGCCAGCCTTCTGTTTTTAATCGCGTTAACATGCGCCAGGCCATAACCTGCGCAGCGGGTATCTGACTCCACATGCTGTCGTTAAGACAACGCCAGTGGTTCACATCAACTTTTTCAGGGTTTTCAATTTGTTCTATACAGTTCTGACAGAGTAAAACACTATTATCGATGTTTGCTTCTACTTCAGGTGGAATTGGGTAAACATTCAGATCATCTGTTGCGCTGCACAGTTCGCATTTTGATTCACTGCGGTTTTTTAATTCGGTTTCTAATGACATTGTTTATTTTTCAGGCAAGTCTATTCCAAGCTCATCCCAGATATCATCGATGCGTGTTTTTATCACTTCATCCATCTTGATCGGTGTCCCCCATTCTCTATCAGTTTCACCGGGTAATTTATTGGTAGCATCTATACCTACTTTAGAGCCGAGACCAGAAACCGGTGATGCAAAATCCAGATAGTCGATGGGTGTGTTTTTAATCATGGTGAAATCACGTGCCGGATCAACCCGGGTACTCATCGCCCAGATAACATCCTGCCAGTCACGTGTGTTCACATCTTCATCGACCACGATAACAAACTTGGTGTACATAAACTGTCGCAGAAAAGACCAGACACCCATCATCACGCGCTTGGCATGACCTGGATATTGTTTTTTCATGCTGACCACCGCTACACGATACGAACAGCCTTCCGGTGGCAGGTAAAAATCAATAATTTCAGGAAACTGTTTTTGTAGTATCGGAATAAATACTTCGTTTAGAGCAACACCTAAAATAGCCGGTTCATCCGGTGGTCGGCCGGTGTAGGTGCTGTGGTAGATAGGATTTTTACGATGGCTTATTCGCTCGATGGTAAACACCGGGAAGGTTTCTGTTTCATTATAGTAACCGGTGTGATCACCGTATGGTCCTTCTTCAGCCATTTCATCCGGATAAATAAAACCTTCCAGAATATATTCCGCAGAAGCCGGTACCTGTAAATCACTCAAAGCACATTTTACTACTTCGGTTTTACTGCCACGCAACAAACCGGCAAAACCATATTCAGATAATGCATCAGGTACCGGGGTAACAGCGGCTAAAATAGTGGCAGGGTCTGCGCCTAAGGCAACCGCTATCGGAAAAGCTTCGCCCGGATGCTGCAGCTGCCATTCACGAAAATCCAGTGCGCCACCACGTTGTGCCAACCAGCGCATAATCACTTTATTTTTAGCGATAACCTGCTGACGATAAATGCCCAGATTATGCCGATCTTTATCCGGCCCTCTGGTAACTACCAGTCCCCAGGTAATTAACGGTGCAACATCACCCGGCCAGCAGGTTTGTATAGGAATATTATTTAAGTCGACCTGCTCTTTTTCAAAAACAACTTCCTGGCAAGGCGCTTTTTTAATTTCTTTTGGCGCCATGTTTAATACCTGTTTAAAAACCGGCATTTTTTCCCAGGCATCTTTCAAACCTTTGGGCGGATCAGGCTCTTTCAGAAAAGCGAGCAATTTTCCTACTTCACGTAGGGCATCGATAGAATCTTCACCCATGCCCATGGCAACACGACGAGGCGTTCCGAACAGATTGGCTAATACAGGAACTGACGAATTTTTCACGTTCTCGAATAACAGTGCCGGTCCTTGTTTTTTTAGGGTTCTATCACAGATTTCGGTCATCTCAAGATACGGGTCTACCTCTATGGTAATGCGTTTTAATTCCCCCATCGATTCAAGCTGAGTCATAAAGTCTCTCAGGTCTGCATATTTCATATCATTTCCGGTTTTCCTGTCATTTGGCGCTAATTGTACTAAATTATGGTGTATCAACTGCACAAAATAATAACAATCGTTATTTATTAACTGGTTCTGTTAATTACAACTGAACCTCTTAGTTTCTAAATTATTCACTTAATCAGTTACTTTTCTTTACAGGTGTTTTTTATGTCAGTTCGAACAGCTTTTTTATTTGTGTGTTTCAGCTTTTTTTCTATCAGTTCCCTGGCCGAACCCGTCGATACTTTAAACTGGGTTGGCTGTGGTATCAGCAAAAAAGCTTATGTCACCGATCTATCTAAAGCTTTTGAAGAAAAAACCAATATCCATATTAACATTCAGGGCGGCGGCGCAACCAAGGGTATCCGCACCGTTATAACCGGAGAAGCAGATCTGGGTGGTTCCTGCCGCTTCCAGCTGCCTGATGATCCTCGTGAGGCCGGTGTAGGGCTTGCGCCGGTTGCATGGGATGCACTCGTTGTCATTACCCATAAGGATAATGTTGTCGATAATATTACCCTTGCTCAAGTGTATGACATCTATACCGGAAATATCACTAACTGGAAACAATTGGGTGGCCCTGATGCACCGATTGAGGTATTTACCCGTAAAAGTAAATACTCTGGTGTAGGTCGTACCTTAAGAAAATTAATCTTCGCCGATTTTGATAAAAAACTTCACTCTACTCAATCATTTAAATCTTCCGGACCACTGGAAAAAGCTATTATAAAAAGCCCGAATGCTATCGCCATCACCGGTATTAGTAGTGCCCGTTTACGAGATGTAAAAATTCTTAAGCTGGGCGGGACAGAACCGACTTACGACAATATCAAAGCTGGTAAATATCAATTGTACCGACCACTATATATTACCTATAACCCGGATTCAGAAAAATTGGCCAATGTGAAGAAGTTCATCCGTTTTACCAGCAGTGCTGAAGGCAGAAGAATTATGCGGGCCAATGGTACATTGCCCTATAGAGAAGGTCTTTCGCTGGTCTCTTTACAGATAAAACAGGATTTATCGGCTTTCAGGAAAGGCGCTCAGATATCCATTAATACTGGACACTAAAATTGTTTCTTTATGGGTAGTTAATAACCGTAGTATGTAATATCCAGAAAAATCAAGTATCGATATTAGTCGCAGTTAATGCATT
>JAJRUQ010000201.1 GCA_024277705.1 Gammaproteobacteria bacterium | reverse complement strand
CGTAGGCCGCCAAAATCATTTCCTTTGTGGCGGCGTATGGTGAACATATCCAGCATTGCCTGTGTTGGGTGTGAGTGACGTCCATCACCTGCATTGAGTACACGAATATGAGGTGCAACATGATTGGCAATAAAGTGAGCCGTACCGGAATCTGCGTGTCGAACCACAAACATATCAGTTTGCATGGCTTCCAGATTACGCAAGGTATCAAGCAGCGTTTCGCCCTTGCTGGTAGCGGATGCACTGATGTTCATATTTAATACATCGGCAGATAATCTTTTTGCCGCCAGTTCGAAAGTTGTGCGGGTTCTAGTGCTGGCTTCAAAAAATAAATTCACAATAGTTTTGCCGCGCAGCAGAGGTACTTTTTTTACCGATTCATTTACTCCGGCAAAGCTTTCGGCGGTATCGAGAATCTGATTTAAAATATTTGTACCTAAGCCCTCAATGGTTAAAAAATGTTTTAACTGGCCGTTATCATCAAGCTGGATATTCCACAGGTCCTGGCCGATGATATTGTCAGTGCGGCGGGTGGGTTTATTAACCATGTTAGATTGACTCCTGACTGGCACAAGCAGGCTGTCCGCAAATGAACACCAATGAACGTAAGTTATAAAGAGGGTTTTGAGTGAGTGATAAAGAACTTAATGCAGAGCTATGAGTTATGTTTTGATAAAACTGCATGTGCTTGTTGTTGTGTTTATTGGCATTCATTTGCGGACCTAATGCTTTTCGCTTTTTAAAATTTCCCAGGCTAACGGCTCAGGTCCTGTTAGTTTGACCTGTTCATCGCTGGCCAACTCTAGAATTTGTCCAACTACATCTGCCTGTATAGGAATTTCTCGACCAGATCTTTCAATTAAGCAGGCCAGAGTAATAGAGGCGGGACGACCGTAGTCAAAAATTTCATTCATAGCCGCCCGAATAGTACGACCGGTTTGCAGCACGTCATCAACCAGAATAATATGCCGATCTTCTACCTGGGGCGGTACACTGGAGGGTTTTACCTGTGGGTTCATGCCGATGCGTGAAAAGTCATCGCGGTAAAAACTGATATCAAGAGTAGACAGTTCGTCTTCTAGCTGAAGTCGCTTATGTAGTTTTTCTGCCAGCCATGCACCGCCGGTGTGAATACCAACCATGAGTGGCTTTTTTATAGCGCGCTGATCGAGAAGATTTTCAAGGTCGGTAGCCAGTTTTTCCAGCAGCTTATCCGGTTCGGCAATATGTGTCATATATTTTGCTCCAGCCAGCTTTGTACAATGATTGCGGCAGCTATCTTATCAATGTCCTGTTTATTATGCTGCTTTTTTTTCTGCTGTAAAAACTGTTCTGCCTCAAATGAACTCAGAGCTTCATTGTGAGTGAAAATGGGCAGATGAAAGCGCCCTTCCAGCTGACGGGAAAATTTTTCTGCGCGCTCAGTCATTTCACTTTTACTGCCATCAAGATAAAAAGGCAGGCCAACAATTAAAGCATCCGGTTGCCATTCCAGTATAAGTGATTCAATGGCTAACCAGTCTGGTTTATTGTTTATAGATTGCAAGGTGGTGACAGGGTTGGCGCTACAGGTAATAGACTGCCCAGAGGCAACGCCTATACATTTTTCACCAAAGTCGAAGCCCAGTACCTGACGAATGCTCATGCGTGTCCGGTCTGATTACTAAGCAGCTGTAGGTCTATACCAAGTAGCATAGCAGCAGCTGTCCAGCGTTTCTCAATGGGTGTATTGAATATAATGTCTGCAGTAGCCGGGCAGCTTAGCCAGGTGTTTTCAGACATTTCATATTCCAGTTGTCCGGGCCCCCATCCGGCATAGCCGAGTGCAATAAGGGCTTTTTCCGGCCCCTGGTTATTGGCTATGGACTGCATGATATCCTGTGACGTAGTGACAGCAATAGTATCGGTGACCTTTAAACTTGATTCCCAGTTGCCTGCGGGGCTATGCAAAATAAAGCCGCGATCTATCTGCACTGGCCCACCGTTGAGAATGGTCTGGTTATTCACTTCATCAATGACAGAAGTAATCTGCAGTTGTAAAAGTATTTCCTGTAGGCTAATTTCCGAAGCCCGGTTAATCGTAATACCCAGCGCCCCATTTTCATCGTGCTCGCAGATATAAGTCACTGATTTTGAAAAGTTGCCATCTTCCAGACTAGGCATAGCAATCAGGAAGTGGTTGGCCAGGCAGGTATTTTCTGTCATGTGCTAGTGCTCTTCAGGTGGTGTTCAGGCTTTAAGGGTTTAATCGGTTTTTCCTTCGCGCAAGTTAATAGCTTTTTAGCTGATTACTGCGAAACTCCCAGCTTCGAGTTATATGAATAATGTCAGCCTGTTTAAGTAGTTTTGCAGGAAATGGCGCAAAGGGTGATGACATTCTTACTATGCGTTTTGCGGCATCATCGAGTATTTGATGTCCTGATGAGCGACGTAAATTAATTTCTTTCAAGCTTCCGTCAGCATTAATTACAACATCAAGAATAAGTGTGCCACTGAGTTTTGCGCGGATCGCAGCATCAGGATAATCCGCATTGCCCAGACGTTCCACTTTGTCTATCCAGCCTCGCATATAAGTTGCAGCAACATACTCTTTGGTGCGTGAGGTTAAAAATTTTTCTTTTGGTTTCTGAGAAAACTCCTGCAAAGTCAGGCTTAACTCTTCGGCCATTCGTGCTGCGCGTTCATTTTGTTGGCGTGGCTTAATGATTTGTTCTATCAGTTCTTCACGACTTTGCTTTTTACTGGTTTTGATTTTATGGCTGGAGTTTGTTTGTGTGATAAAGGCTTTTTTAGAATCCTGTTTTTTTACCGGTGTTTGCTGGGTAACGGCCTGTAGTTGAGCCATACCGGGCTGTTTGGATAAAGTGGGTGCTGAAAATAAATCAGTGCGACGAACTTTCTTTTCACTGTTGCCGCCGCCATCTTGTGTGGTTTGTGCAAGATAATCGGCTTTTTCCGGGGTTTTAGAGTTCGATGTATTAACCAGTATGATATCAAGAGAAGGTGGAATTTTCTGTTTTGCTGAAGGCGAAGAAACAAAAGTAATGCCCAGTATAACAATGCCATGAAATAACAGGGCAAAGAAAATGGTCATACCAAGTCGGTCGCCTGAAGTGACCTGAGGTGGTGCTACTGGTCGTCTTTTCATATCTATATTATAAGGCTGCTGTTGTTATTATTGTAGTTTGTATTTGCGCATTAAACTTTAAACGTTTTTTCATCGCCGGTGTTACAAAAACCGTTCCATTATCATCAATTAGCATGGCTTGCTTTAGTTGCAATTTTTTTGCAATTTCCAGCCATTTTTCCGGGCCTGCTACAAATAACGCGGTGGCAGCCGCATCGGCCAGCCCTGAGTCGGTATGAATTACGGTAACTGACTGTACACCTGTTGCCGGGTAGCCGGTGCGCGGGTCAAGTATATGGTGATATCGCTTTCCCTTATATTCATAATAGCGTTCGTAGTCACCAGATGTGAAAATGCTTTCTTCTCCCTGAGTTTCCATTTGTGCAATCCATGTGTCCATACGCGGGTGTTGTATCGCAATATTCCAGTGGCGGTCTCCATGGGAGCCAAGGGTTTTCAAATCTCCTCCAGCACTTATAATGGCATGCTTAACGCCCAGGTTTTTGAGCATATTTATTTCAATATCAATGGCATAGCCTTTGGCGTAAGCGCCAAAGTTTAATGATAAATCCGGGTTATCAGTGCGAATTTTAACCCCATTTATTTCTATGTCTGTCAGCTGTGGGTTGCTTTGAACCAGTCGCTTTATCTGTTTTTCATCCGGTGGGCGTATATTTGGGTCGTCGTGTTTATGAATTTGCCAAAGGTTAATCAGGTTACCGATTGCCGGGTTGAATAAATGCTCGGTTTTTTCAGCGATGGGCATAGACTTTTTGATTAAATCCAGTGTTCCCGGGCCAGCTGAAAAGGCTATACCTGTTTTTAGTAAACCGTTTGCGCGCTTTATAGAGCCGGTCTCCCAGGGCGACCATGCCATATGCATATAGGCAAAATCTTCATCAATTTGCTTAAATGCTGCATTGGCCAGATCGGGGCTCACATCATATAGCGTGATATCAATTAAGGTGCCAAAGTACAGGCTACTGTGATGAAATTCTGTCGGTGTCTCATCACATGCGGTGAGGCTGAAAACAAGTATAAAAAATGCGCTGAGTTTTAGCATTTTATCTTTTCAATGCAGTCCATTAACTGGGCTGCAATGTCCAGATTGAACTGAGCATCAATTTCGCGAATGCAGGTTGGGCTGGTTACATTTATTTCCGTCAGATAGTCGCCAATAACGTCGAGTCCAGCAAATAAAATACCCATTTTTTTAAGTGTCGGGCCGACCTGATTCGCAATCCATTGCTCTCGCTTGGTTATGGCCATGGCTTTGCCCGTACCTCCGGCAGCAATATTGCCGCGAGTTTCATCTTTTGCAGGAATTCGTGCAAGGGTATAGGGGATAGCTTCACCATTCACCATTAAAATGCGCTTGTCTCCCTGAGTTATTTCAGGGATAAATTTTTGCGCCATTACGGTGTGCTGACCAAAATTAACCATGGTTTCCAGAATAACGGATAGATTGGCATCGTTGGGATTTACTCTGAAAATTGACTGCCCACCCATACCATCGAGAGGTTTTAAAATAACATCCTGGAATTTATCTACAAAGCTACGTAATTTATCTGGATTGCGACTAACTAATACGTCGGTGCAGCATTGCGGAAAGTGAGTCGCAAACAGTTTTTCATTAGCATCTCTTAAACTTGCGGGCTTGTTCACAATTAAGCAACCCTGCTTTTCTGCCATTTCCAAAAGGTAGGTTGTGTATATATACTCCATGTCGAATGGGGGGTCGATGCGCATTAAGATGACGTCGAGTTCGGTTGAGTCAGTGCTTGTTAGCTCACCCGTTTCGAACCAGTGCTGATTATCGTCGAAGACTTTTATCGGCTTAAATTCCACTTTAAGCCGGTTGTCTTCAATGTAGAGGCCATTTTGCTGAATGTAGTGTAATTGCCAGCCCTTTTTCTGTGCGGCGAGCATCATTGCAAGGCTGCTATCTTTGTATGGGGTAATGGATTCAACAGGGTCCATTACGATACCAATCCTGATTGCTGTCATATCCGATGTGACCCCGTAGTGTTATTAGGTTCGAAATAATTCCATATTACACTAAAAAAACAATAATGTGTTAATAATCATGGTGTTAGTATTAATTCTTTAAGGCGCTAGGTAAGATTTTGGCGTAACTAGTTTATTTAGGAGCATTTTTTATTTGCGAAAGTGAATAACATGAGCTACATTCTCAAATGATTGAGTGTACTAAATATAGTCTGAAATTTGTTTCAGATAGACCTTTTTGGGGAAGAACGGGACGGCTATGGCAGAAGATTCCGCAGGTATTAGTAACCTGAAAGTAATGGTAATAGACGATAGTAAGACAATTCGTCGTACCGCAGAGAATTTACTAAAAAAAGAAGGCTGTGATGTAGTGACCGCTGTCGATGGTTTTGAAGCATTGTCGAAGATCGCTGAACACAAGCCTGATATTATTTTTGTCGATATTATGATGCCACGCCTTGATGGATATCAAACGTGTGCGCTGATTAAACATAATCGAATGTTTAAATCCACGCCTGTAATTATGCTGTCGAGTAAAGACAGTATATTTGACCGTGCTCGTGGCAGAATAGTCGGTTCTGAACAGTATTTAACCAAGCCTTTTACCAAAGATGATCTGCTTGGTGCGATAAAGGAATACGCGATAAATTAGGCTGTTTTAATTAACGCGGCTAAACATAAATTTATAAGAGGTTTGAATAATTAAATGGCTAATATTTTAATCATTGATGATTCTCCAACAGAGGTGCATGTGTTTAAAACCATGTTGGAAAAAAATGGCCATACCGTGCATGTTTCTGAAACTGGAGAGGCAGGTATTGAGAAGGCTAAAGATATTATTCCTGATCTTGTGTTAATGGACATAGTAATGCCGGGTATAAATGGATTTCAGGCAACACGCCAACTGGCAACGATTGAAGAAACATCCCATATACCGGTTATTATCGTGACCACTAAAGATCAGGAAACTGACAAAGTCTGGGGTATCCGGCAGGGGGCCAAAGACTATATTGTAAAACCGGTTAAAGAAAACGACTTAATGACCCGGGTTAATTCAGCACTTGCTGGTTAAACAGGGCTGGTAGCGGATAATGAGTGCAGTTTTTCACAGGTTAAAAGAAATAGAGCAAAAATGCCTGGAAAATGCCAAGGATATGCCATCTGCTGATGGCACAACCGATGAGTGGACGGGAATAGGTTTTAAGATAGCGGGTGTGAGTCTGCTATCTAAAATGGGAGAGGTGACAGAGATTCTGGATACTCCTTCCTTTACCCGTGTTCCAGGTGTGCATCCCTGGGTTGTTGGTATCGCAAATGTGCGGGGTGGCTTGCTGCCCCTGATGGATCTTAAAAGGTTTTTAACCGGTGAATCGATCAGCAGTTTGGCTTCGGCCCGAGTGATGGTTGTTAATCACAATGGTTTGCATACAGGCCTGATGGTTGAAGAAGTGCAGGGTATGCGGCACTTTTCTCTGAATGAACAGGCTTTTGAGTTGCCTGAAGTGAATAATGATTTAAAGCCTTATATCAGGCTGGCATTTCAGAGAGATAATGAATTCTGGCCCGTGTTTAGTATGCACGCGCTAATTGAAGATGAGCGTTTCTTGCACGCATCGTTGTAAGAAGCTGAATAAATATAGAAGAGCCTGGAATGATTAATTCATTCTGAATAGAAGCTGGGAGAATAAAATAATATGAGCGCAGCAAAACGAAATCCGTTTGCTATTGGTATAATTAGTAAACCCATTCTAATACTGGGTGTGCTCCTGCTGCTTTCTATCGTTGCGATGGCAGGCAGTCTTTTTTATGCGGCAACACAACAAGACTATCAACAGCAATATATAGAAATTGTTTCGGAACAAAAATTACTTTCTCAGCGATTAGCGACACTGGCACTGGAATCTGCAGCAGGTAGAGAATCAGCATTTACCCAGTTAGAGCAATTTAGAAATCGATATGATGAAACGCTGGAGATCTTCAAAAACGGCAACCCTAAAACCGGCTTACCGGCACTGCCTGATTCGGCGCGAAAGCAGTATGACGCTGTAAATCGAGTGTGGATTGGCGGAGAAGATGGTACAGGTGAAGATACCTATCGGGGTAATATTGATAATATCCTTGATGGTAAGCTAGCTATTTCCGAAGTGGGTGAATTCGTTCTGGTTATTCAGGAATTTATTCCGCAGTTACTGTCTTTCTCTGAAGAAGTAGTGGATCTGCTGGTTGAGCGTAAAGCGCCTCCGCATCAGGTGTTTATGGCGTCTCGCCAGCTAATGCTGACTCAGCGTATAGAAAATAATATGAACCGGGTGTTGTCCGGTGGCGATGGTGCTGCAGCTGCAGCTGACCGCTTTGGTCGTGATGCTGCACGATTTGGTTCGGTGCTTGAAGCCATGCTTAAAGGCTCAAAGGCGCTGCGAATTAAACGCATTGATGATGAAATAGTACGAATTAAGTTGCGTGAAGTTGCAATGTTATTCAGCTCAGTTTCTGATCACGTTGAAGCGATTCTTGAACTCTCGCCTGATTTGTTCGATGTTAAAAACTCTGCCGGTGAAATTGAAGCGCTTGGTGTGCAGTTACTGAAAGAAACAGAATCACTAGAAAAAGAAATCGTCAGACACGGTGCATTCCTGGAAATTGTTCAATGGGTCGGTATAGGTGCGGGTGGCCTGGCAGTAATTGTTATTATCATTGCAGGTGTGTTAATGGTACGTGACTCCGGTGAACGAGAGGATGCGGCACTGGAACAAAACAGACGAAACCAGCGAGCTATTTTACGCTTGCTTGATGAAATGGCTAATCTGGCGGAAGGTGACTTAACTGTACATGCGACGGTAACCGAAGAAATAACCGGGGCAATAGCTGACTCGGTTAACTATGCAATTGACGCACTTCGATCACTTGTTGCAACAATCAATACAACGGCAGTGGAAGTATCATCTGCGGCAGAAAAAACCCAGGCGACTGCAACACGCTTAACCGATGCATCGGCTCACCAGGCACGGGAAATTGCTTCCGCTTCTGCTGCGATTACCGATATGGCTGATTCAATGAAGGCGGTATCTAAAGACGCAGAAGGTTCGGTGGATGTAGCACACAAATCACTGGAAATAGCGCAGAAAGGTGCGGGTATAGTACGTAAGAGTATTACCGGCATGGATACGATTCGTGAGCAAATTCAGGAAACATCGAAACGAATTAAGCGACTCGGTGAATCATCTCAGGAAATCGGCGATATCGTTGGGCTGATCACAGAAATTGCAGATCAGACAAATATCCTGGCATTAAACGCTGCGATACAGGCATCTACGGCTGGTGAAGCCGGGCGTGGTTTCGCGGTTGTTGCGGACGAAGTACAGCGACTGGCGGAACGTGCCAGTAACGCGACTAAGCAGATTGAAGCGCTGGTTAAAACCATCCAGTCCGATACAAACGAAGCGGTTAGCTCGATGGAAGCGAGTACAACTAACGTGGTAAGCGGTGCAAAAATGGCCGAGGATGCGGGTGACGCATTGATCGAAATTGAAAATGTATCTGATGAACTGGCAGTACTTATCAACGGTATTTCTACTTCAGCAAATAAACAGGCATCGGTGGCGATGGATGTTTCTAATACCATGAATGTTATTCAGGAAATTACCCTGCAAACATCCGAAGGTACTGAAGAAACATCCGCTTCCATCGGTAATCTCAGTGTTCTGGCAAACGAATTACGTAAGTCAGTAGCCGGCTTCAAGCTGCCAGACAGCGACGAGCAGGTAGAAACAGTCATTTTAAACGGTTAAGGCCAGAGTCTGTCAGAGATGAAAACAGAGGAT
>JAJRUQ010000200.1 GCA_024277705.1 Gammaproteobacteria bacterium | reverse complement strand
CTTGCTGACTTCAAGATTTTTACTGTTCAGCAGGTCAGTAGCAATTTCACTGAGCTGTGACATACTGATTGCCGGAGCGTCAGTAACACGCCTGCCGCCGAATTTGTCAGCAACATTAAGAATGTTTCTTTTTTGAGTACGCAGTGTCAATGTTTTTATATTGTTTTGATAACTCTATGACGGTCCCGGAAGCCTACATAAAGTATGAAAAATATCAGCTAAAACCATTAAACTGTTTATTGAATGATAAAGCAAGTTTTAAGGGCATCTCTGTATAAGTGCTTATGCCCTTAAATATTGCCGCTATTTTAAAGCCCTTTGCCATGATAATCAGCCTCTGAAATCAATATAATTCAGTCAGTATAATACATAACAGACACCTGAAAACTGTATACTCTCTTTACACTCCATCATAATCACAAAAACCGAATATATACAAGCCATTGATTTATATGAATTTAATAAATATGGCATGGTTATCGCATGACCACTAGCCTAAACTTGTGATTTCATAAATACCCGCAAGTGCCACAGAAACGCTGTTAACAAGATACTGATGAATCAAGCTGCATCCCTAATACTGCAAAAAGCAGATGTAAACAAACTACCCAGTCTACCCCATGTATTACTGCATTTACTGGAGTTATGCCAGAATGAAAATCTGGACATTGCAGACCTGAGCGACATCATAAAACAGGATGCCGGACTTTATGCGCGTTTTATGTCGATATACAACCACCGCCACTGCCAGCTTAAGACCCGGCCACGCCCGTCCGCCAGCACAGATACTGACAACCCTGATATACAACAGATTTTACAAAATCTCGACCTAAGTACCGTTAAAAGTATTATTACCAGTACCGCTGCTCAGCAATTTTTCTCACGAACCAGTCTGCAGCGCACCGACTTTCTCAAACAACACTGGCAGCACTCACTATTGTGCGCCCAGGTTGCTTATGCTATCGCCAGACACTGCAACTATCACTCGCCCGACGAAGCCTATACTGCCGGTTTACTGCATGATATCGGCCAGTTATCACTGGAAACGGCTTATCCTGACAAATATACCAGTACTTTCGTGCCGCTAAGCGAAGATGATTATTTTCGCACCATGGAAAATGATGAATTTAAAACCACGCATCAACAGATCAGCGCCACGCTATTAAGACAACACGGTTGCAGCAGTTTTATGGTGGACGCCGTGTTATACCATCACGAAACCATCAGCCATATTCTCGATGCCCACCCGCTGGTAAAAATTGTTAACCTGGCCAATTCGCTGAGTAACCGCTACTTCAAAGAACAGGATCAGCAGGTTTTCGTTGCAGCCAGAGAGCTGCTTGGTCTGGACCGTGCGCTGCTTCTTGAAATACTGGAAAACGCAACACAGCGAACCGAGAACATGGCACGGTCACTGGGGATTCAACTGTCGCTTGACAGCATGAACGGTGAAGCCAGCAAAGCACTAAAAGCCGGCGATGAATTCAAACAACTGCAACTGGCCGAACAAATAAGGAACATTGCCCTGCTCAGCAGCCTGTACCAGCACCTTTCCCGCTGCACCCCGAGTCATGACCGGACAGCATTGTTAAATATTATTTCCCAGCATACGGACATTTTATTCGGCATTAACCAGAACATATTATTTCTATACGACCCGGTGGATGAACACCTGCATGCCATTACTGCCGATAACCAGCCGGCACAGTTAGCGGATATTTCCATACCACTTAAAGCCGATCGCAGCCTGGTTGCCGAGGTATTAATAAACAAACAGGCTGGCCACTCCTTTGATGACGTTGATATTCACAATACTGTCGACCTTTCTGTGGTGGACAAGCAACTACTGAGTTTTACCCGGCAAAAAGGCTTTATCTGTCTGCCATTAATGATAAAGGACAATGCCATTGGCACGCTGCTGATGGCCACCGACAGAGTCCGGTTTGAACAATTATGGAAACAACTGCCGCTATTGATGTATTTTGTAACTGAAATTGCACACAGTCTGCGCACCGACCACCCAGGCAGCCCGATGAATGACGCCGATAATAACCCGCAGCTGGAACAGCGTATCCGGGAAGTGCAGCACGAAGTACGTAATCCATTGAGCATCATGAATAACTATCTTGGTATTCTCAGCCATAAACTTGATAACGATAAACCGGCTCAGGAGGATGTGCAGACCATCAAATCTGAAATTGAACGCATTAATCTGATTCTCAACCGCTTAACCGAAAAAGAAATCCCCGCAGAAACGATATCGCCGATAGACATCAACAGCATCATTTCCGATCTCACTCACGTCTTTCAAAGCTCACTTTTTACCAGTAAAAACATACAGATATCACTCGAACTTGATAGCTCTATAAAAGCACTGCCCAGCAATGCCAATACCCTTAAACAGATTTACACCAACTTGATTAAAAATGCAGTTGAGGCACTCCCTGCAAACGGCCAGCTTATGGTCTACACTCAGGATAACGTAAACGTTGATGGCAAGGAACACATAGAAATTTCTGTCACCGACAATGGACCGGGAATTGATACGCAAATCCTGCCGAAGTTGTTTTCTCCAGTAGACTCAACCAAAGGCAATGACCACGCCGGACTGGGATTGACCATCGTCAAAAACCTGGTCGGTGAATTACATGGATCAATCAGTTGCAGAAGCAGCAGCAAAGGTACAAGCTTTCATATACTGCTGCCGAAGAGCCGCTAACAAAAAGCGGCTAACAAACAGTGCCACTGATATAAATGATATAAAAAAGCACACGCTCAGGAAAGGTGCTTCTGAATAATAATAATGTGTGACAGAAACAGGGCTATTTCTGCACAACAGAGTGTAACAAATGAGCATTAATGAGCAAAAAATCCTCATCGTAGATGATGATCCCATTGTACTTAAAAGTTTAAAAGATTTACTTGCTGTCAGAGGTTTTAATCCCGATGCCGCCATTGGCGGACAGGAAGCCATCTGCCAGCTAGACCAGAACCGATATGACCTGGTGCTACTCGACCTGCACATGCCTTATGTCAGTGGTCATGATGTCATGCAGCATATCCGCGATAACAGAATAAACACCTCTGTCATCATCGTCAGCGGTGAAACCTCCTTTGAAGCGGCGAAACGTGCCTGCTCACTGGGAGCTTATGACTTCTTGCGTAAACCGTATGCCACCGATGAACTTATCATCACCATCAATAACGCCTTAAAAGAAAAGCGCCTGTATAAACAAAATACTTTTATGCAGAAACAGCTGGCAGAATCAGAACGCCTGCACCGTTATATTGTTAACACCTCACCGGACATTATTTATATTCTGGATCAGGATGGCTATTTTACTTTTATCAACGAACGCATAGAAAGCCTGCTGGGTTTCAGCAAAGAAGAAATTGTCGGCAAACATTATTCTTTTCTGGTGCATCACGATGACATGGAACAGGCAAAATATGTATTTAACGAACGCCGCATTGGTACCCGCGCAGCAAAAAACATTGAATTAAGACTGAAATGTAAAAATGACGGCAGCTCACATCATTTCAACAACCATACTTTACCCATCGAACTCAATGCCATGGGCATGTATGAAAGCGAAGACGAGGAGCATAACCGTTACGTCGGCACCTACGGTGTGGCGCGTGATGTTACCGAGCGCAAAATCGCCGAAGAAACCATCAGCTTTCAGGCTTACCATGACCTGCTGACCAAATTACCCAACCGCGCCTTATTACGCGACCGTTTAAGTCTGGCCATTAGTCAGGCAAAACGTGACGATGAAAAACTGGCGGTGATGTTTCTCGATCTTGACCGCTTTAAAAACATTAATGACAGTCTGGGCCACATGATTGGCGACGAGTTACTACAACAGGTCAGCATCCGCTTAAAAGACTGCATTCGTCAGGCCGATACCCTGGCAAGATTCGGTGGTGATGAATTTACCTTGCTACTACCCCGACTGAAACACGCACGCAAAGACGCCGTCAAACTGGCTGAAAAAATCACCACTACACTAAAGAAACCTTTTAACATCGAAGGCCACGAGCTGTATGTCAGCGCCAGCATCGGCATTGCGCTGTACCCGCAGGATGGCACCAACATGGACAACCTGATTAAACATGCCGATGTCGCCATGTACCATGTCAAAGGCCAGGGCAAAAACGGCTACCAGTTTTATTCCAATGAAATGAATGTCCCCTACATCGAAAAGCTTTCACTGGATACCGGCATCCACCGGGCACTGGACAACAATGAATTCAATCTGGTCTATCAGCCACAGGTTAATTTACGCAGCGGTGAGATTGTTGGCATCGAAGCATTATTACGCTGGGAGCACCCTGAACACGGTTCGGTTTCACCGTCAGAATTTATTCCGTTTGCAGAAGAAAGCGGCCTGATTGTTGATATCGGCTACTGGGTATTAAAAAGCGCCTGCGCAGAAATGAACCGCTGGCGTATTGCCGGCCTGCCTGAAATCCGCGTGTCAATAAACCTGTCTGCTCGCCAGTTAATGGAAAAAGATATTGTTGAAAAAATTGTCGACATCGTTGAAAGTTATGATGTACCCAGTCATTGTCTGGAACTGGAAATCACCGAAAACGCAATCATGGATGACATGGACAGTGTTATCCGCAAGCTGCAGGAATTAAGCAACTACGGCATCACCATCGCGATTGATGATTTCGGCACCGGTTATTCATCACTCAGTTATTTACATAAACTGCCCATACAAACACTTAAAATTGATCGCACCTTCCTGAAAGAAAGTCATATCAATAAAGATGACAATACCATCATCAACACCATAGTGGCCATGGCAAAAGCACTGCATTTAAATGTTATTGCCGAAGGCGTAGAAACCCAGCGTCAGCTGGAATACCTACGTGAAATTGACTGCAACGAAGCCCAGGGCTTTCTGTTCGGCAAACCGCTGCCACCCAACGTAATTTCACAATTGCTGATGCAGGAGCCCTATGCCACACCGGGCAGCCGCAGTGATTCGACCAAAGGTACGCACTGGCACCATTAAGGCGTTGAATGCCGGAACCGGCCGGGAAGAGACATTATTCATGGTTCGTAAAAGCAAAGAAAAACAAAAACTTTAAACAGGCTTTACCTCCGTGTCCTCTGTGGTGAAAGGTTTTTTTAACTGCCAACGAATAACGGACAACGTCTCTTTTGACCCCGTTTCGATCATTGCAACAACCCTGTCATTCAGTTTCAAGCGGATAACCGACGCCAGCTTTCATGCTGTGCCAGCAAGTCCAGCGCCTGCGCCAGTAACTCTTTACCCGGCGACATACGATGCCAGGTGGAAGCACCTGAGGGATGTGGCAGTGGAATCATATCAACAGTCACACCATGCACCTGCAGCTCATGTTTTTTGCCGATAACATCCACCAGTTTATTGACCGGCAAATATTGCGCGATAGCCAGCTTTCCAACCGGTATCAGTAGCCTGGGCTGCAACAGTTCTATTTCTTTATGCAGCCACTGTGAACAGGTCGCGATCTCTTTTTTGTCCGGCACCCGGTCACCGCCTTTCGGATTTTTTCCCGGAAAACAGCGACACACCGCAGACATATAAACCTGCTGCCTGAAATCCTGCTCACTCAGACCAATGGAAGCAAACCATTTAAACAGCGTCTTACCAGCGGTCCAGGCAAACGGCCGGCCCAGCCCGCCCTCTTTATCACCCGGCGCCTGCCCGATCAGCAATATTTCAGAGGCCACCGGCTGACCGAGAATCACCGGCGGAATCATTGCCGGACATAAGCGGCAGGCAGCCAGCGCCTTTTGATGCGACTGTATTAACTCAATTGTATTCACTATACCCGCCATTGTTTCATCTATGATGTAAATCATTATAAAATAGTCACGACTAAGTTAGTATCTCTGACGAACACCTTAGAAAACTTAAGAGTGCCAAAACTCCAAGGCAAAACAATTGGTCCGAATCATGAAATCTTTCTATAAATTGCTTCCCCTGCTGCTCCTGTTCAGTATGCCTGTTCATGCCGACATCATGTTACTCATTCATGGCTATCTGGGCGATGCTGATTCCTGGGAAAAATCAGGTATTAACAGTGAACTGCATCAACAGGGCTGGCAACGTGCCGGCATGTTTAAAGGCTCACCTGACGGCCCCCAACTGTTTGTAACCGAACACGAAAACAGCGATAACCTGGTTTATGTCGCCAGCCTGCCTTCAGACGCACCGATCATGATTCAGTCCGATGTCTTAAAAAACATTATCGATATAGTGCAGCAGCAGCACCCTGATAAAAAACTTATTCTGGCCGGCCACTCCGCCGGTGGTGTGGTCGCACGCATGGCATTAATACGGCATAAGCTAAACAATGTCAGCGCATTGATTACCATTGCGACCCCGCACTTAGGTACCGGGCGCGCAGATCAGGCACTGGATATTACCGCCAACCACGGGCCGTTCAACATGGTCAAAAGCTTTGTTGGCGGCAGCGGCTATAATGCACTAAAACACTCACGCGGCCTGATGATTGACCTGCGCCATCCGCAGCCGGGCAACCTGCTGTACTGGCTAAACAGCCAGCCCCATCCGGATATTCATTATGCCTCGATTATTCGCCTCAACAATAACGGCTCAAGTGGTGACTATTATGTTCCCGGCTTCAGCCAGGACATGAATAACGTACCGGCGCTGCAGGGAAAATCGGCAACCTTCACCACCCCGACATCCCATTTTTTAACCCGTGAGGATGCCAACACCATTATCTCGATCATCAATCATTATTAACCGCAACCGCCAGACACAACAAAAACCAACCATGTTAAAAAAACTTCTGAAAAAAAACAACATAACACCAGCCATACTTATTATTTTCAGCACAGGCATTTTAGTAAGCGCCTGCGCCACCTCACCGGAGGGCAGAAAACAACTGAAACTTATACCCGATGCACAGATGGATGCCATGGGCGCACAAAGTTTTGAGCAGATAAAACAGCAAACGGCAATAACAAAAGATAACAATACAAGGCAATATATTTTATGCATTGCCAACAAAATCATTCCCAATGTAAAGCAAAGCCCCGATCCGGAACAATGGGAAATACAGGTATTTGAAGATAATCAGGCCAATGCCTTTGCCTTACCCGGAAATAAAATCGGTGTTTACACCGGAATATTAAAATATGCAAAAAATCAGGATCAACTGGCGGCCGTCATAGGGCATGAAATAGCGCATGTTATTGCCGAACATGGCAATGAACGCGTTTCCAGTCAGATGGCAACGCAGGCAGGGATGAATGCTGTGGCTCTGGTACTGGACTCCAAACAGGATGAAAACAGCGCAATGATTCTGGCAGGACTGGGACTGGGAGTGCAGTACGGAATCACCCTGCCTTTTAGCCGCAGCCATGAATCCGAAGCTGACATGATTGGCCTGGACCTTATGGCACAATCAGGCTTTGACCCTAAAGAAAGTGTCAACCTCTGGCAAAACATGTCGCAGGCAGGTAGTGCGCCACCCGAGTTTATGTCAACGCATCCGTCTAATGAAACCCGCATCAAGCAACTGCAGCAACGCATACCGATGGCAGATATTGCTTTTAAAAAAACCTTAGCCAAAGCTCAACGAGCAACCTGCAAACGCCAGTAAACCAGGTGACATCATCAGAATAGCTGAACGATGTTATCATGCGGTATGAACAAAAACTCCTGTTGCGTTTATCTGGGCGACGGTCTCGCCGCCTACGGCTTTGGTGACCAGCATCCTTTCGGACCGCAGCGGCATGAGGTATTCAAGCAGGCGTTTTACCGGCAGCAACTGGAACAGAAAACCGACATTCTCGCTCCCGTGCAAAGCAATGCACAAACGCTGGAATTATTTCACCACCACGAATATATTAAAAAAGTTATCGAACAATCTAAATTCGGTACCGGTTATCTTGATCATGGTGATACCCCGGCTTTTATCGGTATGTTTGAAGCGGTCTGTTTTGTTGCCGGCAGCGTTGCTGACGCCATCCGCCAGCTGATGGCTGAACACTACCAGACAGCGTTCATCCCGATTGCCGGCCTGCATCATGCCCGTCGTCATACTGCTGCCGGTTTTTGTGTTATCAATGACTGCGGCATTGCTATTGAAATATTACTGCAACACTATCATTTACAGCGTGTTGCTTATGTTGATATCGACGCTCACCACGGTGATGGCGTGTTCTACAGTTTTGCCGATGATCCTCGATTGATTTTTGCAGATCTGCATGAAGATGGCCGGTTTTTATACCCCGGCACCGGTGCGGCAAATGAAACCGGCAAAGGCCGTGCCCGCGGCACGAAACTTAACATCCCGATGCCGCCGCAATCCAGTGATGACGACTTCTATCAAGTGTGGCCGCAGGTAGAAAAGTTTCTGCACCAGCACCAACCTGAATTTATATTGTTTCAGTGTGGTGCCGACAGCATCAAAGGTGACCCGATCACACATATGGCCTATTCACAAAAAGCCCATGCATATGCGACCCGCAGTTTAAAAAAAATAGCTGAAAAATATTGCGGCGGCAAACTGCTGGCCATGGGCGGCGGCGGTTACAACCATGACAATATTGCCAAAACCTGGACAGCGGTTGTTAATACCCTGGCGGATTGATTACAATAGCCTGAAATTAATTATGAAGCGGTACTTATGCTAACTCAACTCTGGTTCGCCTTTTTTACCGTTTCCTTTATCAGTGCCTGTTATCAATGGCTGATCAACGGGCAATCTGAAATCTTTTCGCTACTGATACAGTCCACTTTTGACATGGCCGGACTGAGTGTTGAAATCTCCATTGGCTTAATCGGGGTACTGGCACTGTGGCTGGGATTTTTCAAAGTGGCCGAACGTGCCGGTATGGTGCAGTTTCTGTCCCGTTTTCTTGAACCCTTGTTTTTAAAACTGATGCCCGGGGTACCAAAGAACCATCCTTCACATGGCAGCATTACCATGAATATTGCGGCGAATATTCTGGGCCTGGACAATGCTGCCACACCGATGGGCCTCAAGGCCATGCAGGATTTACAGAGCCTGAATCCGGAAAAGGATACCGCCAGCAACGCACAGATATTATTTCTTGTCCTGAACACTTCTGCAGTCACCCTGTTACCGGTAACCATCTTTATGTACCGTGCACAACAGGGCTCGAGTGACCCGACAGCGGTGTTCCTGCCGATACTGATGGCCACCACCGCCTCCACACTGACCGGCCTGCTGGCGGTGGCTTATATTCAAAAAATCAATCTGCTGGATAAGACCATTGCACTTTACTTTGCCGGCTTTGCCATATTGCTCGCCGCACTGGCAAGTTTTCTGACCTCACTGCCTGCCGAACAAATGGCAGCAAGCTCCAGCCTGCTGGGCAACTTTATTTTATTCAGCGTCATCATGCTTTTTCTCAGCGCCGGCTGGTTTAAAAAGGTCGATATTTATGATGCATTCATCGATGGCGCCAAACAGGGGTTTGATATCGCCATCAAATTAATCCCCTACCTGCTCGCTATGCTGGTCGCCATTGGTTTGTTACGCAGCAGCGGTGTACTTGACGCATTGCTTGTACTGTTCGAAAACCTGTTTACCCTGCTCGGATTTAATACTGACTTTATTCAGGCATTGCCCACCGCTTTCATGAAACCCTTAAGCGGCAGCGGTGCACGTGCCATGATGCTGGAAACCATGAATACCTACGGTGTGGATTCATTTGCCGCGACGGTTTCAGCCATTATGCAGGGCAGCACAGAAACTACCTTTTATGTACTGGCGGTTTATTTTGGCAGTGTCGGCATAAAAAAAGTACGCCACGCTCTGGTCTGTGCGCTGCTTGCCGACCTGGCCGGCATCAGTACGGCAGTGTTTGCCGGTTATTTGTTTTTTCATTAAATCATAAGCACTGACGTTGGCATTAAAATCCTGTTTTTACTGGCATTTACCCGCGTAATGCTTTAAAACATCAACACTATGAATGTATACCCTACCATAAAACGTTTCGCCTGCCTGCTAATCATTATTTCCCTGTCCGCCTGCTCAATGAATAAAATGATGGTGAACATGTCACTGCCAATGATAGAAGGCGGCATTGAAGCGATGAACGCAGAACCTGACCTGCAACTGGCAAAAGACTCCATGCCGGCCAATATCAGCATGCTCAACGGCATGCTTCAGCTGGACCCTGACAATGTGCAGCTACATGTTTATGCCGCACAGGCTTATTACGGTTTATCCTATGGCTTCAATGAAGACAACAACAGCAAACGGGCTGACAAATTCTATCAGCGCGGCCTGAAACACGGACTCACCGCACTTGCCTTAAGCGGCCTTAACGATGTCAAGAAACTAAGCCCTGATGAACTTGAACAACAACTGCAAAAACTTGACAAAGATGATGTGCCCGCACTTTTCTGGAGCGCCAGCAACTGGGCAAAATGGATTGACCTCAACCGTGATGACGCCGCCAGTCTGATTCAACTTGCCAGGCCAACCGCCATGATGGCCCGGGTACTGGAACTTGACGAAAGCTTTTATTATGGCGGCGCCCATATGTACTTCGGTGTTTATTACGGTGCCCGCCCCCCCATGTTTGGTGGTGACTTTAATAAATCCAGAAAACACTTTGACCGGGCCAGAGAAATTACCGATAACAAACTGCTGGTCGCTGATTTATTACAGGCGCAGTATTTATCCAGACAAACCTTTGACCGTCAGGATTTCCATGACCGCTTAACCGCCATCATTAATGCGCCCGAGGATTTGTATCCCGAATTAACGTTACTTAACCAGATTGCCAAACAAAAAGCCGGGTTATTATTAAACAAGGAAGATCAATGGTTCTGAGAAAAAAGATAAGCAAAAGACTCCTGCCACTGCTCTGTTTACTGGCTTTACTGGGTTCCGCCCAGGCCGCACAGGCTGAAAAAGTTTACACCCTGAAATTTGCCACGCTGCTGCCCACCGGTACCTCGTGGACAAAAACACTGGATAACTGGGTTAAGACCGTTGAGAAAAAAAGTAACGGCAGGCTAAAGTTCAAAATTTATCCCGGCGGCGTCATGGGTGACGAACCCGATGTATTGCGAAAAATTCGAAAAGGTCAGTTACATGGCGGCCTGTTCAGCGGATACGGCATAGGCCGTATCTATTCTCCCTCGCGCATACTGGAACTGCCTTTTTTGTTTAAAAACATCGAAGAATCCGACTATGTAAGAGACCGCCTGATGCCTGAAATAGAAGCCGGCTTCCGCAACAACGGCTTTGAATTACTGGGCTGGCCGGAAGTCGGTTTTATTCATTTCTTTTCAAAACACAAAATCCAGTCTATCAAAGATATGAAAAAAAGCCGCATCTGGTTATGGCAGGGCGACCCACTGGGTGAAGCCCTGTTTGCTGCTGCCGATATTAAACCGGTCCCCCTGTCCATTATTGATGTCTATCCACAGCTTTCTGCCAAACATGGCAGCATAGACACGGTTTATATGTCCACCTTCGGTGCAATCGCACTGCAATGGTATTCAAAAGTAAAATATGCCACCCATATTTCTGTCACCAATGCCATCGGGGCTGTTGTTGTCAGCAATAAATTTTTTAACCAGCTGCCCGAAGATTTACAGCAATTATTAAAATCGTCCGGCATTACCGCAAGCAATACCATTCGCCAGCAAACCCGTCAGTTAAACCTCACCAGCAAACAACTGCTTATTGATAACGGTATCGAATTTTTATGGGACTGGGACAGCGTTAACATGGATGAATTTATCGGCATCAGAAACCAGGCGGCAGCACACCTGATAAAAACAAACTATATTCCAGAAGACTTCTTTAATAAAACCAAAAAACATCTGGAAACCTATCGCAAACAACATAACAACTAAAGGCAGCTGGTTTATACGACTTATTTAATTATTTCGTTTGATTTTTTTGCCAGCGACTTCCTGTTTACGATAAAAACATAACTCCGTAATCAGCTACACTTAAGATACCTTGCTTAATAAACTTAACCATTCACTGCAAACCATTGAAACCTGGCTCGCCGCCGGTAGCCTGTTACTGCTATTACTACTGTCTATCTTCCAGATATTATTACGAAATATTCTGGATTTCGGCTACCCGGAAATAGAAATTATTAATCGTAATTTATTAGTGCTATGCGGCATGATGGGCGCTGTTCTGGCAACTTCAAAACACAGCCATATAAAAACCGATGCCATCAATGCACTGCTTGGCCAAGCCACAAAAGCAAAACTTAAATTACCACTGGCTACCTTCGCCAGCCTGATTTGCGCCCTGCTTTGTTATTATTCAATTATTTTTGTACTTGATGAGTGGCAGTATGCACCGGTTAATGAACGCTGGACACTGCCTTTCACTCTGATCTACCCCTTTGGCTTTTTCCTGATGAGCCTTCATTTTTTACTGAATGAATTCATTAGCGACACCCCCGCGAGCAACAACAGACCATGATATTTTTTATCCTGTTACTGGTATTCTTCGCTCTTGTCGGTGCGCCGCTATTTACCGTACTGGCCTCCGTCGCTATTCTTGCCAGTTACTCGGAAGATATCAGCCCGGACATTCTCATTATTGAGATGCACCGCTTAACCACCTCTCCCAACATGATCGCTCTGCCATTATTTATTCTTGCCGGTGTAATTATGTCGCATGGTGGCGCACCGAAAAGACTGGTGGCTTTTTACCGCGCCAACTTTGGTTTTCTGCCAGGCGGCATCGCTATTGTTACGCTGGTCAGCTGTGCTTTTTTCACCATGTTTTCCGGTGCCTCCGGTGTCACCATTCTGGCACTGGGTGGCCTGCTTTTTCCTATTTTAAAAAACGAAGGTTACCCGGAAAACTTCAGCCTCGGCTTACTAACCACTTCCGGCTCACTGGGCCTGCTGTTTCCACCCAGCCTGGCCATGATTATTTATGGCATCGTGGCCAATGTAAATGTTGAACAGCTGTTTATCGCCGGCCTGCTGCCGGGATTACTGCTAATCATTTTATTAAGTTTCTACAGCGCTTATGTCGATAAAAAACATCAGGTAAAACGACATAAATTTGTATTTTCACAGGCGATCATCACCTGCAAACGCTGCCTGTTCGATCTGTTTTTACCCTTTGGTATTGTGCTTGGTATATTTGGCGGCTTTGTCTCACTAACCGAAGCGGCGGCAGTTACTGCCAGTTATATTCTTTTTATTGAAACTGTCGTCTACCGGACCCTGTCGCTGAAAAAACACGGCTTGCAACTCTTAACAGAAACCAGTTTATTATTTGGCAGCCTGATTATTATATTACTTATCGCCCTGGGCCTGACCAACCTGCTCATCGATGCCCAGTTGCCCATGAAACTACTGGCTTTTATCGAACGTTTTGTTGATTCGCAAATCCAGTTTTTGATTTTACTGAATATATTTCTGCTGCTGGTTGGAGCATTGATGGATATATTTTCAGCATTACTGGTCGTCGTCCCCTTATTGCTGCCACTGGCGGTGCGCTATGACATTCACCCGATACACTTAGGCATTATCTTTATCGCCAACCTGGAAATCGGCTATTCAACCCCGCCCATCGGCATTAATCTTTTTATTGCCAGCCAGCGATTTAAAAAACCGGTTATCGCCCTGTTTCGCTCAACCCTTCCTTTTTTACTCATTATGCTGGTCTGGCTTTTCACCCTGACCTATTTACCCGAATTGTCACTGTGGCACCTCGACGCGACCAGCCACTAAAGCTATACTGGTTCTAATAAATTCTTTTTCTGATAACAGCGTAAATAAATAGTGAAAAAAAGAACTGAGCGCGTTATTCTTACTCTATGAATTTGTACCTTATTGAATTTACACATTAAACCTGCTTGATTAAGACGGAGACATGAAATGCAGAAACCCTGGCTAAAGAGCTATCCTGCAGGCGTTAGCGAAACCATTGACATCAATGAGTTTTCTTCCGTTGCCAATATATTCGATAGTAGTGTATTGAAATTCGCTGACAACGATGCCTACACAAATTTTGGTAAAACACTTTCATTTAAAGATGTTGATGTTTATACCGCTCAACTGGGCTCCTATTTGAAAAATGAGCTTGGCCTCAACAAGGGTGACCGCGTTGCGGTAATGATGCCTAACCTGCTGCAAAATCCGATAGCGATATTTGCCATTCTTCGCGCCGGCCTGGTTGTTGTTAATACCAACCCGCTATACACCACCCGTGAACTTAAACACCAGTTAAATGACTCCGGTGCCAAAGCCATTATTATTGTTGAAAACTTCGCCCATGTATTAGCAGAGGTTATCAGTGAAACACCGGTAGAACACGTTATCACCACAAAGATGGGCGACATGCTATCTCCCGTTAAAGGTTTTATTATTAATACCGTGGTTAAATATATAAAAAAAATGGTACCTGCCTTCCAGCTGGAACATTCCATTAACTTCAAAACTGCGTTAAAGCTGGGCGCCCAGCATCGCTTTCAAACCGTAGCAACAAACCATGATGACATTGCCTTTTTACAATATACCGGAGGCACTACCGGTGTTTCCAAAGGTGCGGTATTAACCAACAAAAACATGGTTGCCAATATGTTGCAGGCCTGCGCATGGATAGATAACTTCATCGGCAAGGAAAAAGCTGTCATTATTACCGCATTGCCGCTTTATCATATTTTTTCTCTGACCGCGAACTGCCTTACCTTTATGCGCTTTGGCTGGTGCAATTATTTAATTACCAACCCTCGTGATATCAACGGTTTTGTTAAAGAACTCAAGTCAGTTAACTTTAAAGTGCTCACCGGTGTTAATACCCTGTTTAACGGCTTGTTAAACCACCCTGATTTTAAAACCATCGATTTCTCAAATTTTGCCTTTGCCCTCGGCGGTGGCATGGCAGTACAACGTGGTGTTGCCGAGCGCTGGAAAGAAGTGACAGGTACCGCACTCATTGAAGCCTACGGCCTAACAGAAACATCTCCTGCTGCCTGCATGAACCCGATGAACCTGAAAGAATTTAACGGCAAGATCGGTCTGCCTATCCCGTCAACCAATGTCTCCATCCAGGATGATGACTGGAAAGAACTGGCTATCGGCGAACAGGGTGAAATCTGTATTCAGGGCCCGCAGGTAATGCGTGGTTACTGGAATCGCCCGAAAGAAACATCCAATGTTCTCAGCAACGAGGGCTGGCTGCACACCGGAGATATCGGTTTTATGGACGAGGATGGCTTTGTACAAATTGTCGACCGTAAAAAAGATATGATTCTGGTCTCCGGATTCAACGTATTTCCGAATGAAGTTGAAGATGTCATTGCCTCTCACCCGGGAGTGGTTGAAGTCGGTGTTATCGGCAAACCGGATGAACACAGTGGTGAAGTCGTTATGGCTATCGTTGTTAAAAAAGACCCCGATTTAACAGAAGACGTTCTGCGCACTTATTGCCGGGAAGGCTTAACCAGTTACAAAGTGCCAAAATCGATTATATTTACTGACGAACTCCCCAAAACCAATGTCGGCAAAATTTTAAGACGCGAACTGCGCGATCAATATGTAAGCAGCACATAATAAACAGATAAGGATGGTTACAGATTCAACTTCTACTGTTGAGCCTTAAGAGAAGTTGTAAGTTTAAAAACATAAATCAAAAGAAGCTTGTTAAACATAAGGTTATCCAGTTTTTGACTTTCTACTTATAACTTAAAACTTTTAACTTACAACTTCTCTTCCTGGCCGTACCCGGAACTAAAACTAAACATCATGAAACAATTGTACGTGTCTTAAATCAAGCCTGCGCCACTGTATTTACTGATATTTATTCGCTAAAAGACTTCAAAGAAAGGAATACCTGCCACTGGCAATAAAAGCCTGCTCTTCAGCTGTACTTTCCCGTTGAAGTATTTCATTCAGTTCGGGAAAGCGGCCGAACTTTTCAATCACAAAGTGATGGCTTTTAGCAAAGCTCAGCATTGATATAAAATATTTCTGATACTGCTCAGGCACATCCTGCAGCAGTTGTGTATACGCTTTAATACTCAGGTTTTGTTTTTCTATATCTTCCGCATGCTCCAGCGGTAAATAAAAAAAACTGCGCTCAATCGCATGACACCTGCCATCATCACCAGCACCAACGCCCTCAATACACAGGGTCTGGGCTCTCACATCCTGGGCAAAGGATTCTGCCGTACCACGATGGATATGCCGGGAAAACTGGTCGAGCATAATAATCAATGCCAGCCGGCCCCGGTAGGAGTCCAGCCAGTGATCCAGTTCACCGTTCACCGCGCGCTCATAATCAACGCCAAACTTGATAAAAATTTCCTGGTCAAACGCCGAACCGTTGCGGAACCACATTTCTGTTCTGGACGCATCCGCAGTATAAGGGGTCGGAAAAGCGCCAAACCAGAACTGCAGAATATCTTCTATACGATTGCTCATTTAAAAACCGTTTGGTGTGACAGGTTTTGAGTTGTAAATTACAGACGCTAACATATACCTGCAACTTCACTACCGTCCCGTTAACTTTATTCCTGGCAAGCGGAAATCTTTATATGCTTGTAGTGTGAGGTTATAGCTCATACGTAAATGTTTGAATTACCAGCAGAGTCCGAGACATGAATGACAGACTTTTGCTGAGACACGCTGTAAACACATCCATATGGGCTCGAATGCCGCGTCCATGCGGCATACGGTCTCAGCAAAAACCTGTAACCCATGTCTCTCATAGTTAACGGGACAGCAGTGAACTTTATATTAAAAATTCACCAGTACATTCACCTGTAAACCATTAACGTATTCACGTGTAACATATTCCATACGCATGGCAATCCGGGTATCAAATTTATACTGCATACCGGCACCCAGTATAAAACCATCGTCATCACCGAAGTCATAACCCAGACGTGCCAGCATATCAACCTTACTGGTTAAGGGCACAGATTCAACCATTGCCACCCACAAACCTTTTACCGCTTTATTATTTCCTGTGCCGGTGAGCAAATTATCGAATTTACCGCTATCCATATAACCAATTTCAAGCGCGCTGTGAATATCGTCATTTAACACAAAATTAAAATTATAACCGCCAAAAAACTGAAAGCCACGGGCACTACCAAAACCGGGCAAGCTGTTCGACCCCAGACCACCACCGGCATAAAAACCTTTTAAATTCAATTCCGTTGCCGGTGCGTCAACCTGCGCCGCTTCCTCTGCCTGCACACTAACCTGCGCAGCCAGCACAACCATCAACAAACCTGATAACATAATAACTTTCTTCATAACAACTTTTCCCGATACTTAAAACGCGCATTTCACCATACTCGCCAGCCTAAACCAATAGTCATAATGGGAAATAATATAAACTGGCAAGAAAACGAAAAATACACCAAAATACACAGCATTAAAATACATACTCACTTATCACTATTTATTGCCTGACCCTCAATGGCACGTTTAATTATTCTTCTGGCAATCATTGCCATCGCCTTGATTCTCTGGCATAAAATAAAAAAAACCAGTGGTGAGGAACGCAAAAAGCTGGTTTTATGGAGCGTTGGCGGCGGCATTGCCGTTATTCTTGGCGGACTGGCGATTACCGGCCACCTGAATATCATTACTGCAGCGATTGCCGGCCTGATCGCCCTGCTGCCCCGCGCTGTCCACTTATTGAAGTATCTGCCTTTTCTCAACCGCCTATATCAGCAGAATAAAAACGGAGCGCAGCCATCATCACCGCCACCTGTCACTGACAGTAAAATGACCATCAAACAGGCCAGGGAAATTCTGGCGCTAAAGCCCGACCACACAAAAGAAGATGTTATTCAGGCCCACCGCCGGATGATGCAGAAAGTACACCCCGACCGCGGTGGCTCGGATTATCTGGCAGCACAAATAAACACCGCCAAAGATGTATTATTAAGTTAAAGTCGGCTTTAACCCCAGAAAAACTACAATTCTACTAAAGATTTTCACACGCTATTTGCGTTAAAATACGACCATCAGCACATACCAGGAACTATAACATTGCCATTTATCCAGATATACAACTGATAAAAACCGATACTATTAAATATGCGGCCAACAGGGCTCGACAGCTGCTCAATAACGGCACTGCGCTCAACCGTTTCAACGCCGCCAGCTAACTTCGTTCACACAGAATAATATAACCATGCCTTTATCCGACGACAAAAAAATTGAAACCCGTGACCGTATTAACCGTGACCCGGACTTTAGAGAAGCATTTTTAATCCAGGCCCGGAACATGTATAAAAAAGCATTACAGTTCAATCCAAACCTGGAGGCTGAAATCAACCGATTCGAGAAAATTCTGGGCGCCGAACCCGGCACTTATGAATTTATGGAAGGTGAACTTGATGAAATAGATGTCTTCGAAAAAATCCTGGATGCCTATGACAGTCAGCTGCTGGAAGATGAAAAAGACAGCAGCACCATCAACTAGCCAGCTCCCGTCGTCATCTTCACAACGGGAATAAAACAGTAAACAGCAAAACTTTTTTTACCTGGCGCAGTCAAAAGCCCTTATAAACAATACACGGTTAAAACATAGCCAGACGATATATAGCATGCCGAATAAATTTTTAATCCTCTTTACCGTTGCTAGTGCACTTCTGCTGTCAGCCTGCACACAACCCGCAGAAAACCCGAAAGCCATTGCTGAAAAATACTGGCAAAGCCTGCAAACCGGCAACATCAAAGCCGCCGAAAAACTGGTTTCTATCAGCAGCCGGAATGCATTTAGCAAACACCAGGAATATATCGACAGCAATACCAGGATAAGCAACAGCAATGCCAGAACCGTGGTAAGCACCACCATCACCAAAATAGATAGCGAAAGCGGCGAGCCCTATACCAACACCATTGAAACCGTGCTGGTTCTGGAGCAGGGACAATGGAAAGTTGATGTCGAACAATCACCGCTACCTGTACCCGCTGTCAGCAAACAGGAAGAACTTCAACAACTCGCCGAAGATCTTTCCGAGTCCATGCATGAGAACATCGATTCTATCGATGAAGCCATGAGCCATGGCATGCAGATGCTGGACGAAGCATTGCAGGAGGGTTCCAAAGAAATGAGCCAGTCACTGTTAAACCTGATGAACGAACTCAACCGTGGCATGCAGGAGTCCATCGAAAAAATGAAAAAGCGCCGCCAGCATCAACTCGATGAACAAAAACAGGACAGGCACAAAAAAACCGTACCACAACCAGACCCGCATCAGGGCGAAGGCATGATTTAAAGTGCCGCTGCCGACAACAAGTTATCCAGCGGACTGTTAACCAGTATTCCGGGCTTGTTTAAAACATGAGTATAGATCATGGTTGTTGACACATCGGCATGCCCCAGCAACTCCTGAACCGTTCGTATATCGTAACCCGATTCCAGCAGATGCGTCGCAAATGAATGCCGCAAAGCGTGGCAATTGACCTTTTTAGTAATACCCGCTTTTGATGCTGCCTTCTTTACCTTTTTCTGCAAGCCATTCTCATGAATGTGGTGACGACGCGCAACATTGCTTCTTGGATCCAGCGACACCTTGTTTGACGGAAAAACGAACTGCCAGCCAATTTCTTTTGTCGCATTCGGATATTTTCGAGCAAGTGCCACTGGCAGATAAACCTCTCCCAGGCCATCAGCAAGATCTTGCTGATGATTTTTTCGCACAAAATCCAGTTGCCGACTTAACGGCTGCATCAATTTTTTAGGCAATGGTGCAACACGGTCTTTATTGCCCTTGGCATTACGAATCATGATTTGCTGATAATCAAAATCAATATCAAACACGCGTAAACGTATACATTCCATCAAGCGCATGCCACACCCATATAATAGACTTGCCATAAGACCATACACCGGATCATCAATACCCTCCAGCAAAGCACTGACCTCTCTGGCAGAAAGCACCACGGGCAAACGTACCGGCTTTTTTGATAAAGTAAAGTCGCCAATATCCTCAAATGATTTATTCAGAATATTCCTGTAATAAAAAACAATAGCGTTTAGCGCCTGCCTCTGCGTACTGGAAGCGACCATCCTGTTGACAGCAAGATGCGTCAAGTAACTGGCGATATCAGCGGCATCAAGATTTTTCGGGTGCTTTTTATTGCAAAATACAATAAATCGCACCAACCATGCCACATAACTCTGCTCGGTACGTATCGAATAATTTCGACAACGTATCTCACGAACAACCGCATCAAATACATCAGAGAACTGAACCTTGATCGAATCAACAGTAGCAGCCGTATCCTTATTCAAAGACACATCATCCATCGCCTGCCGCGGAACGCTTGGGTGAGACGCAGGCAAAGACCTCGCCTGCGACTTCAAATCATCCCAGTGATAATCCATCGCCCAGGACAATTCCAGTACATCAATAAACAAAATCCGCAAAGCATCAACAAGTTGACAAAATTGCCAGTCTTTAAGAGCGCTGTTTCTGCCTTTCACCTGGAAATATTTATCAAGAACTTCCGCTGTATGCATCTTAAGTGGCGCAGCATGCGCCTTGATATAAAACTCAACATGCCTTACATACCAGCGAATGTTCTTTTCCTTAACCCCATAGCGCTTTGACTTTTCAGTATATTTTCACCAGAAACGGGAAATCCGAGCATCCTTACTCCCTGGATTCATAATTTATTCCTTTAAATTGTGTGGATTTGTAATTTAACCAAAGAGCGTGTAATTTACAAGAAAACAATACG
>JAJRUQ010000199.1 GCA_024277705.1 Gammaproteobacteria bacterium | reverse complement strand
CAAAATTATTATATACCTGAACCCAGTCGCTGGCCTGTAATTGCCGTTGTCGGCCTTTTTTTTATGGTTCTGGGTTTTGCACTATGGATGAATGGCATTGGTTTTGGTCCCATCAGTACACTGATCGGTGGCGCCATTATGATCTATCTGCTGTTCGGCTGGTTCGGTGATGTGGTTGATGAAAACTTAACCGGAAAATACAATGCTGATGTCGACCGTTCATTCCGTCAGGGTATGTTCTGGTTTATTACCTCGGAAGTTTTTTTCTTCATCACCTTTTTTGCCTGTTTATACTACTTCAGAAATATCTCACTGCCATCATTAGGCGGCGACGGACATCTGGCAGCATCCCACTTATTATGGGAAGGCTTTACATACAGCTGGCCGGTAGTAAATTTGCCTGACCTAACCGGTGGTATCAAGGGCAGCTATACACAGATCATCGAACCCATGGGGCCGGGCGGTATTCAAGCTTATAACACCATCATACTGCTGAGCAGTGGCGTTACCCTGACATGGGCACACTGGGGACTGAAAAAAGACAGTCAGTCACAACTGGTTATCGGCCTGGCCATGACCGTTGCACTTTGTCTGCTGTTCATTGCCTTACAGGCGTATGAATATATGCACGCGTACACTGAACTCGGCCTGACTCTTAATTCCGGCATCTATGGTTCAACTTTTTATATGCTGACAGGTTTCCATGGTTTCCACGTAACACTGGGTACCGTCATGTTGATTGTGATACTCGTCCGTAGTGCAAAAGGCCACTTTACTGAAGACAATCATTTTGCATTTGAAGGCGTTGCCTGGTACTGGCATTTTGTCGACGTGGTATGGTTAGGTCTCTACGTATTCGTCTACTGGTTATAATCGCTATAAAAAAAGCGCCCCATGATTGATGGGGCGCTTTTTTTGTTTTCGCCGTAACTGAAAGCTTAGCGAGGAGTGGCTGGTTTTAACCACCGATACCATGCGGTTTCAGATCACCAAAGTAATAACCGGCGAACAACAGCAGAAAAAGGGTGATTGAGAGTGTGACCCGGATCGTCAACGACGTTACTACACGGGTACTTTTAGCATCATCCTTAGCAAGAAAAAATACGCCTGAAGCAAGACTGATCAGGATAAGAATAAAATTGATGACGATAAGCGTTTTAATCATTGCATGTACTCGACGATAGATGAATCTGGATTATATAGAAAGCAAGCCACAGATAACAGACTTCTTCACGACTAACGCTCAATGTCATTAAACAATTATTACTTCAGGTTCTCGCTGCTGGGTACCGTTCTTGCTATTGCCGGGTTAGCACTGTTCGGCTCATTAGGTGTATGGCAGACCTACAGAGCCATCGAAAAACAGGCGCTACAAGATGAGATGGACATCAAGGTACAGCTGCCGCCTTTTGTGCTAAATGACGCTGTCGATGACCTGGACGGAAAGAAATTTCTGAAGACTGAAGCAAGCGGCGTTTACGATAAGGACAACATCATACTGCTCGACAATATCGTACAGGATGGCGTTGCCGGATATTATGTGATGGCACCCTTCATACTGGAAACCTCAGGGGGGGGCACGCAGACCATCATGGTGAACAGGGGCTGGGTACCTGTCGGCCGTGACAGAAAGATACTTCCAGAGCTGGAAACGCCGACAGGGGAGATTCAGATACAGGGAGTACTGGCACCACCGAGATCAAAACCGCCACTGATTTTAGTCGAGCCCGTTATAGAGGATAAAGTTTGGCCGTATTATGACGGCGAGCGATATGCTGAACGTATCGGCAGAAAAGTATTACCGGTGATCATGCTCCTGAGTGAGAACGACCCGTACGGTTATGTAAGACAATGGCCAAAATATGAAACAAAGGTCGGTATGCATATCGGTTACGCCATTCAATGGTATGTTTTTGCGTTAATTGTGGTGGCAACCTATTTTGGCCTTAATATTAAAAAAAGAGAAGTTGATGACAATAGAACAAACGATGAATAAAGCAGCAGGCGAACAGCATGATGTCGACCAGAAAAATAAAAATAAGCCAGTAGCAAAGAAAAGTAACAATATTTTGTGGCTAATGATTTTTCTTTTTGCTCTGCCCAACCTGGCGGCTTTTTATTTTTATTTTAATCGTGACAGTTTCGATTTTAGCGGGCTGACAACTAATTACGGCACGATTATTTCACCGGTACGTCAGCTCGATGATATCGCATTAACCCAGCTAGACAACAGCGTTGTCAGCATGTCATCACTGCAGGGCAAGTGGCTAATGGTTACTGTTGGCGGTTCGGACTGTAAAGAAAATTGTCAGGAAAATATATATAAAATGCGGCAGATAAGAAAAGCCACAGGTGAATTTTATAAACGTGTCGACCGGGTGTTTTTTCTTACGGACACAAATAAACTGCCTTCTTTCAAACAACTGTTAACCGAATATCAAGGTATGCGCGTTATTCTCCCCGCAGAACAGGATGGTGATTACCAGAAACTGCTTTCGACGTTTTCAGTGAAAGGTGAGTCGGTAGAAGATGGTTTGTATTTTATTGATCCACTGGGCAATTATATGATGGCTTATCCACCACAGGCAGAAGCGAAAAAGATCTTAAAAGACCTGATGCGTCTGCTTAAAATATCACAGATAGGTTAAACATAGCATCACAATATAAACGATGAACGACTACTTCTCCAAAACTGCTATTGCCGCTTTACTACTGGCTTTTATTGTCATTGTCGTGGGTGCCTATGTGCGTTTATCCAATGCCGGTCTGGGTTGTCCCGACTGGCCGGGCTGTTATGGTCAGATTACAGCACCGGATGATTTTCATGAAATTCAAAAAGCCAGTGAGATTTATCCCGACAGCCAGGTAGACAGTGCAAAAGCCTGGAAAGAAATGTTTCATCGATATCTGGCAAGCACACTGGGACTGTTCATACTTGGCATGGCCTTTTTTGCCTGGAAACAGAAAAAGGACAAACCGGATCAGCAACTGTATTTACCACTGGCACTGGTTGTACTGGTTATTTTCCAGGGGATGCTGGGTATGTGGACGGTCACTCTGCTACTGAAACCGGCGATTGTCACCATGCATCTGCTTACCGGACTGCTCACCTTGTCATTGTTATTGTGGACAGTATTAAAACAACAGGGCTTTCATTTAAAAAAACCGGTATTACCGTTGATTAAAAAATGGGCAAAGCTGGCACTGCTGGTGCTTGCCATACAGATTTTTCTGGGTGGCTGGACCAGCACCAATTATGTTGCACTTTACTGTCCGGATTTTCCTACCTGCCAGGGGCAGTGGTGGCCACAAACTGATTTTTCCGAGGGGTTTACCTTTATAAAAGAATTTGGCGTTAACTATGAAGGCGGCACCTTAAGCAACAGCGCCGGTGTTGCCGTGCATATTACACACAGGCTGGGTGCATTACTGACTTTACTGGTTGTCGGTACACTGGCTCTGCTGTTAAGCAGAAACAGTGATAAATCCTTGCGCACGATCAGCTATATTATCTTAACATTACTGACCATTCAGATAAGTCTTGGCATCGCTAATGTGCTGATGCTGCTTCCTATTCAACTGGCTGTTTCTCATAATGCGTTTGCGGCATTATTGCTATTGTCACTGGTCAGTCTTAACTATGCGACGTCGTCTTCAACATCGACACGGGCATCATAACAACAGGTTATAACTATGAATGAATTAACACTTTACCTAACCGCGATACCGTTTAAAAAGTATTACGAACTTTGCAAGCCAAAAGTTGTTTATCTGATTATTTTTACAGCCATTGTCGGTATGTTGTTATCAACGCATGGTGCGGTGCCGCTGGACCTGTTTTTCTTTGGCACCGTAGGTATCGGCCTGGCAGCAGCTTCCGGGGCAGCGGTTAACCACTGGGTCGATCAGCGTATTGATGTAGTAATGGATCGTACGCATAACCGGCCATTACCACAGGGCGAAATGTCCAGTACTTCAGCGCTGGTATTCGCGATTTCACTGGGTGTGATCTCCATGTTTATCCTGATTACCCAGGTCAATATGCTAACCGCATTATTAACACTGACCTCGCTGATCGGTTATGCCGTAATCTACACCATGTTTTTAAAGCGCAGTACACCACAGAATATCGTGCTTGGTGGTGCTGCCGGTGCGGCTCCCCCGGTGCTTGGCTGGGCAGCGATGACTGGTGAAGTGAATACTGAAGCATTATTATTGTTTCTGATTATTTTTATCTGGACCCCGCCGCATTTCTGGGCACTGGCCATTAAACGTAAAGATGACTATGCCAGAGCAGGGCTGCCGATGTTGCCGGTTACCCACGGTGTGGTGTTTACGAAAGTCCATATTTTGTTGTACACCCTGATGCTGTTTGCGGTTAGCTTAATGCCATTTGTTATTAAGATGACCGGTCTGGTTTATCTATCAGGCGCAGTGGCTCTGGGTATTGGTTTTATTTACCATGCAGTAAAACTTTATCGTACTGGTAATAGTGACAATCACGCTATGAAAACGTTTGCCTATTCGATTTTCTACCTCAGTGCTTTATTTGTTTTTCTGCTGGCCGATCATTATGTACGTATTTTTTTACGGGACTATTTTGTCTGAATAAGCGGTTACAAGGGCTGAAGATGTCCGCATTTTCACGCGTACAGAAAAAGGGTGATTATTATTTTTAATAGTCACCCTTTTTTTATAAGTAAAACTTATTTGACTTCTCCTGTGAAAAGGCAATCATTGATTGTATAAGCATACTTTTGTATGCGAGGAGGGTAGCAAAATGAATATCATTACAATTTTTATCGTTGTTGCATTTCTTGGCACCTTTGCCATGCTGGTAGCCGGCGGCCTGTCCATGGCTCGTGGTGGAAAATTTGACTCCTTACATGCCGATGAATTCATGGAAGGTCGGATTTTTATGCAGGCAGTTACTCTGGGTTTAATTGTTATTGCTATATTGGCCTGGACATAAAAATACCTGCGTCGGGGTGACGGCAGCAGTCCTGGTGATGTTTCTGAAGGGATGGATACAGTGGCACCCTGGGGTGAGGCTGAATCCTGTTTGATCTTCGGATATTTCTGTTGTCCGCTATGAATTGACCGTTAACACACAGTTACCAGACAAAAGCTTGTTTTAATCATAATTTCACAGCTGTCCCGTTAACTTACATACCATTGCTCTGAGATGTCTCATAGGTAATGGTTTGATTTACCCGCAGAGTCCGAGACATGAATGTCGGGCTTTTTCTGAGACACGCTGTAAACACATCCATGTGCGCTCGAATGCCACGTCCATGTGGCATACGGTCTCAGAAAAAGTCTGACATCCATGCTTCTCATCATTAACGGGACAGCAGTGAAATGTTTAATTAAACACTGGCTTTTAAAACAACAGAACTTGTCGTTGTTGTTCATTGCCCGGTTTAATGATTTATTTATCCGTTAATGTTTTCATGAAAGCAACAAGATCTGTTATTTCCTCTGTTTGTAAACCGAGTGGATTACCATTATTGATCAGTTCATTGGCGATTTCATTGTCGACTTCCGGGGTGATAAATTGTTGCGACACCATAATATCGTAATGCCTGATAACTTGTTCAAGGGTCTGATATACACCGTTATGCATATAAGGTGCCGTTTTTTCAATGTTACGTAAAGTCGGAGTACGGAATTTTCCGGCTTCACTGACCGCATCACCGGCATCAATAACACTGATGTTTTCAGCCAGACCGGTATCGATATAGGCAGAGTAAGCCTGTACAGCCGGGTTGTCCGGATTTGAGGGTGTGCCAATATTATAGTAGCGGTGATTAGTAAATAGGATGGTACCGGTGTCAGGGATAGTATGGCAGTTAGCGCATTTTGCTTTTGTGCTTGTGAACAGCTTGAAACCGCGTTGCTCTGATGCGCTGAATGTTGCTGTGCCGTTTCGTACATCATCAAATTTTGAGGTAAACAGATTGACTTCATCAGAGGCTTCAAAAGCAGCGATTGCCATTGCGATGCTGTCATAGGCTGTATCAATATTATCAAAAGCACCCGTACCGAATACAGCTATAAAGTCGCTGGCATAACTACTGTTACTGACCTTGTTCACTACCTCTGCTGCATTGGCATTATTCATTTCTACCGGGTTAAGAAACGGATCTTTTGCCTGCATCATCAGATTGTCACGGCGACCATCAAGAAACTGTCCTCCCTGATAGTTTGAAACGGTTCCATCAACGGTAGTATGAGGCTGTGTCTTTGTGAAGGCCGGGGTAAAGAAAGCATAGGCAGCCGTTGGTGCGTTGCGGTTACCAAAAGCACCTGTTACTGAACCCATTGAAACGGGTGCGGTTTTACTGACATTGGGGTCGGCAAAGCCGGTTGCAGGATCATGGCAGCTGGCACAGGACTGGTTGTTGTTGCTGGACAGGTTGCTGTCAAAAAATAAAATTTTCCCCAGTGCCTGCATCTGTGCCTGTCTTGTTATACCACTGTTATCCTGTGTACTGCTGCTACAGCTGATGCTGAGTAGCGCAGTTGTGACGATGATGAATCTCATTATTGATACCGATTGATGTTATATCTCTCAAGCATAGATCAATGCACTGGAAAATTATTTGAGAAAGATCAATTACTATCACGTTGGCAGCAATGGATGATCGTTCTTCATAATCGTCAACGGCGGGGAAGCTGATAATAGTGGCAGTATCAGCTATGTTGTTATTCGTGGCGCCGGTAATGATCTTGATGGTAATGGCAATGAGCTTAACGGATTCACATTGTTCGGCGTCGGTTCCGGTACATCCATCGATCACGTACAGTCACACCGTGGTCTGGACGACGGGATTGAACATTTTGGTTCTACAGACCATATCAGCTATTTTGTTGCCACTGATGCGGATGATTTTTAATTAAGCCAGAAGCTGTGTAGTGACAGGCTATGGCCTTGTCATAGAATAAAAAGGGTCGCTCATTGCGACCCTTTTATTATACCTGCACAGGGTGTGTGGATGATTCAGATTATGCATTTTGATGTTTTACATAACCTCTCATCCGGTACATTCGCCGCATTGATCTTTAAAGGAGACTCACCGACATCAGTAAAGCGTGCTTTGTATATACGTTAAGGGGAGTTCTATGTCTTGTATTCTGTCTGTGGCCACATGCTTTTTAGCATCACCACCAGAAACAGTATACCGCCAATAATGGAAATCAGGCCGCCCAGTCCCATCATGCCCATACCCAGGATTTCAGGAAGACTGTCCAGCCCCTGGGCACTGCCGGCGGTTTTTCTCTGCACGCCATAACCGCCGGACCATGCCAGACCCAGTATGTGCATTAACTGGCCACCGCCATAGACATAAGGCTGGATGCGGGCTATTTTCCATACCGGTTTGCGGTAGCCGAGTGCCGGCAGCAGGTAATAGGCGATGCCCATAAAGGCCAGTGTCACCCCTACAATCGAGCCATGGTAATGCGCTGGAATGACGACATTAACGCCATGAATGAGAAAGCCGATAATGCCACCGGCAGCAAACAGCAGAATGGAGCAGATTAGTGCAGCTTTGGCTGCGCCGGTTTCATTATTGTTGTCTAACGTTGAATTGAACAGGGTCCACGCAACAAGCAAACCCAGAGGCAGGGAAGCCAGGCCACCGTATTTCATCAGCATGGTGAATCCGGCAATATGTTCGGGGGAAAATACATCGATGCTTAAATAAAGAGTCAATGCGTATAGCAGCGGCAGTAGCAGAAGAATAAACAGCCATTTTATGGCCACTGCCGGCAATGGCAGTTTACCGCCGGCATAGACTGTTAATATCAGCCAGGATAACAGCAACAGCGTGGTGTGGCTGAACTGCAGAATATGGCCGCCACCCCAGAACAGGTATTCATAATAGACCAGATTGTCCAGTTCAGTCGGCAGATTAAGCCACGAAACAACAATCGCCACTATCGATAGCAAAGTAAAAATGGCAGCGATATAAGGTGCGATCTGAGTGATGTCATTCAGTCTGTCCGGTACAACCGAAATGACACGCAGGCACTGAACACATACACCCAGGGTAAATAAGCCAACCGCCCAGAAAAATAGCGGATGTTGCAGTACCGGGATGTAGTTATTGATCAGTGGTTCACCGGCACCTAAAAATGGTGAAACCACGAGAATAACTGTGCCGGCAATACACAGTAGCAGCGCAATTTTTTCCAGCAGTAAAAAACGTGACTTTGCATAAATACTCCAGAATAAACAGGAGAATGACATAAACCAGATCAGTACTGAAAGGTTAACGTGCACAACCAGTGCCGTATGAAAAAAATCAATCCAGGGGATAAAGTCCTGGGCACCCGGTGTGCGTGACAGAACCAGTAGCAGTGAAAAAATACCGGCGGCAATTAATGAAGCGATACCCAGCTTAAGCCAGAAAGGTGTCAATGATGCTCGGTTTGTTGTTAATGTTATTTCCATAAAAGTTGCTTAACTTGTTGAATTATTGTGAGTTGAGAGGGTGTTAATACGTTACATTACAAAGGGGCATATTAACAGACTCTGGTTTTAGATGGCGAGCAAGATTGATAAAGGGCTTTTGAGTATCTTTAAAATTATACGCTATTTAACATAATATACATTATGCGGAATTGGTGTGCGGTTAGTGGAGTAAACTGTTTCTAAAGTGGGCGTCCAAGTATAGATGTGGATAATTTCAAGAAATGATGTAAATTTCCAAGAAACAATGTAAATCGTGTGTACGGCAGTAATTAACGATTCTAAGGGTGGAAATATACATGTATGAAGTTAAAGCAAACCCATTGTCCGTAAGGAGCTTACTCCCGCTCCTATTATTATCATTTAGATTGCATGAAGGCCTATTATCGCAACTCAGAGCCAAATGATTAAAACAAAACACCATGCTCCACCAGGTAGCGTAATAATTCATCTTTTTTGATACCTAGCACATTACATAGGCCGGCTTCAGTCATCTCAGACCTCTTATATTTATTAATGGGATGATTATAAGGAAGCACTGGCTTAGGTACTTTTGGCGCTGGTTTATCATAAATGGACTGAGGTCTGTGGCTTGGCACAGAACAGAAACCATTCTCTACCAATAGTTGTAAAAACGTATCTGGGTCGAGTATTTCCATTGTTTAAGTATGCGTCTTTTAATGTGATTAACTATATCCATTAGTCAATGCTCGATCGTTGCTATGGTGAATAGCAAAAATGTAATCAATTTACCTATTATGGTATTCATCGCTCTCCCCAACTTATACATAAAAGTTGGGGAGAAAAATAAATACCTAACTTACTGTTATAGCTGGTTATTTTGACGTTTTCGCTTGTGCTTTTCGTTAAATACGCGTATAAATTACCCCAACTAATATTAAATATATAATAATACTTGGGCATCGAATAAATGACCAATTTATCTAAAAATTATAATCACCCGAAATCTGGTGACACGATTAAAGTCGAACCTATTCGTACTCTCCAGGCCATTTCGAAAATCAAAACCCTGTTGTTAAAACAACCACGAAATTATTGCTTATTTGTTCTTGGCATCAATACAGCATTCCGTGCATCAGAATTATTATCAATCCGTATTGGTCACGTCGCACACCTCTTCCCTGGTGACATCTTAGAAATCAAACAACAGAAAACAAAACAGTATCGTTCGGTAACATTTAACCAGGCTGCATACGATGCGGTTCAGATGTGGTTAAAGGCACGAGAATCTGAAGCGTTAAAAAAGAAAGACCTAAGCCTTATGGACGAT
>JAJRUQ010000010.1 GCA_024277705.1 Gammaproteobacteria bacterium | reverse complement strand
GATATACTTAAGTACCGCTTTTACACCATCTGCATCCATGTTGGGATTACCGCCTTTAGGCGGCATTGCCATCGGTGAACCAGGACTCTGGAAACCGTTGGGAATGTGACTTATCAACACATCGTCAGATTTTGATAAGGCTCCGCTGCTATCGGTAAAGTTTGGTGTACCGGGGAAGGCACCCTTACCGTCACCACCGTGACAGGCAACACAGGTCTTTTTGTATGTCTCTTCACCCGTAGCACCCTTACTGGTAGCCGCCACCACCAGCGTAGAGCCGGCAGCAACTGTTTTGGTATTAGAAGCCTGCAGAAAGGTGATGACGTCCCGGGTTTCCTGACCGGTCAAACCAGCACGAATACGCATGTGAAAAGCCGTTGATATCCACTGGTCATCACGCAATTCTTTAGGACCACGCATATTGTGGCAGCGGTTGCAATTTTCAGCCCATACTTTCGAGCCATCGGAGAAGTTTCCTGCCTCAGGATAATCTGCAGCCAGTGTCGAGGCACTATAACTGGAGGCCAGCAGTATCAAGCCAGCAGCGCTGAACTTAACCATCTGTTCACAAATTTTGTTTATTCTGTTTTTCATTATCGTCTCCTAGAAACCGTATGCTAACTGCGTTAACAATACATCGCCGTCTGCTTTTGTATTAGCCACTTCGCCATCATTGAATTCATATGATACTTTTACAATGAAGTTATTGGCTACCAGGTAGTTGACACCTGCAGTAACTTGCGACTGATCTTTGTTTTTACCGGGTGCATCAAATTCGCCATAACGAAGTACACCTTCCCACTTGGTATCCGGCAGCCGATAGGCAAACTGTGTGTAGACCGCTTCCCAGGTTGCACTGCCGCTTGCTGTATCACTCTCCGGAGCATTTCCAAGGGTCGGATCTGCGCCGATCTCTGATTTAATATATTCACCACGCAGACTCATATTACCGCTGAACCAGACAAAATCTGCACCGGTAACATCGTAATCACGCAATGGTTGCCCGGTGATTTCACCTTCTGGTCTAGCTATGTCCTCCGATGTTTCAATCTCTGTCACCGTCGCTTTACCCGTGGCATATGACACACCGATCTCTAATGAGTTAATCGGTAATATCGCGTAACGGCCGCCCCAGGTCTTTTTACCATCACGGTCTGCACCGAAACCATCAGCTGCTATACCATCCAGACCTACTTCAAATTCTGTACCATCAGCTTCAATTTCAGACTTGAGTTCAGGACCATTGGATATGTATAAAGAATAGTTCGAACGCATACTGCCTACAGGAAAACCACCGCGCAGCTGTACACCCATATCAGAAATCGGCGCCGCACCATCATGGCCGAAACCGGGAGGCGCTGAAACCATTTTGTTAACCCATGAAGGGTGAATATTCTGCCGGAACTGCCCGATAGGGCTTAGGAATTTACCGGCGATAATCGCCATATAATCACTGACAAACCAGTCTATGGTCATATAACCCAGATCAATTTTGGTTGTACCGTCTGGCTCCACTTCAAACTCGACTTCTGCTTCGAGCATTACCATATCGCGATACTGGTAATGAAAAATCGGTGAAAAAGAGCCGATGGTAAAACTGTCATTACCATATTTTGAATCTTGCGGACTAACGTATTTTACATCGGCAAATCCTGCCATATGCATTAAAGTATTGGGGTTTTTCCATTCAGCGGCCTGCTGAACTTCGGTGTTTAAAGCAGTCACCTGACGTTGCAGCGCATCGACCTGCGCCTGCATCTCATTGTCTTTTGCCTGTGAGACCGGTGCTATCATCGGCAGGGCAAGAGACATCGCTGTTACCAGCAATTTTTTTCTGAACGAATTGCATGAATATTCCATGACGTTCACTCCTAATAAAGTTAAATAAGTATGTGGGGATTTTTAAATTATTTTTATTTCTTACGTCTATTCTGGTTTTTACCCGCGCAATGCTAGCACATACCATGATTGACACAAAAGAACTAATTGAAACTGATATTACATCAGTATATGTAGGGTTTTACGCTACCGGGGGACGGATATCGGGGGTGATTATATGGCTTTGGTATCGAAGAAATCGATCGATTAAAAATTGAGAGATGCCTTCCACATCTACAGCATCAGGTGAGAAGGCAGTAATAAATGTAACATGAGTGGCACTGATTCCGCAGGACATCATGGTTGCACATGAGATACCATCATCACAGTGATCACAGCAGCTACCTGACATCTGAGTATCACTCATGGACATACCTTTCATAGGTATATTTTTAGCGACTGCCGGCACAGTCATAGCATGCATTGTCATAACCGAGTCCGCATCATGACAATTATGTCCGGCTTTTGAGGAAGTCTGAATATCTGCAGATACAGAAAATGGCAACCATATCAATGAAATGGCTAACATCCAGCATAAAAATGTGCGACTTTGAAGTGTCATGACTTTATATCTAAAAAACTGCGTAACTAAGTATCTAAAAACTTGTACGCTAGGTTAATGATTTTGGCCTGTGACAATATGACATAAGTCAATATAACCGATTAATTAACTACTAATTAACCTGCAGATACACGGCTAAGGCTCAACAGAAATTTCTAGTCATCCCTGCAGGACTCTTCTGGTAATTCAAATTCTATCGTCGTGTGTGCCAGTGAAAAATCGGCAAGCAGTTCTCTGATTTTCAGCTTGATGTCTTTTTGTTCCTGTGCAGAGATCATCTGATCGATTTCCAGATGCGCTGTCAATACATGACGCTCACCATCCAGTGACCACAGGTGTAAATAATGTATCGCTTTTATATGATCGAGCAAACTCAGTTTATTGCGGATATCATCCAGCATCTCATTATCTGGCGTAGACTGCAGAAATATCCTGATCGTATTACGTGTGTTTTTTAAAACATTGATTAGAATAAAAAGAGTGAACACGATAGAAAGGATCGGGTCCAGTATAGGCCAGTCAAAATATAACAAAGTAATACTGACGATCAATACGCTTATCCAGCCCAGTACATCTTCCAACAGGTGCCAGTTCAAGATACGCTCATTCAGTGTTTTACCTTTGCTGATCTTCCATGCCGCAAAGCCATTAACGGTGACGCCTAAGATAGCCAGCCAGAACATGCCCTGTGCATGTGGCATCTCAGGTTCAAACAGTTTCGGTATCGACTCGGAAAGCACCCATGCTGAACCAGCCACCAATACCAGTCCATTAATCAGTGCGCCTAATAAAGAGAAACGATAATAGCCATAAGTAAAAACATCGTTGGCATTTTTTCTGCTGAGTTTACTTAGCAGCCAAGCCAGGCCGATAGAAAGAGTATCACCAAGATCATGTACCGCATCGGCCATGATGGCAGTGCTGTTCGTCAACATGCCACCGATAAACTCGATAATCGTAAAGAAAAAATTAAGAAAAAAAACGACACCGATGTGATCAGTTTGTATATCATGCTGGTGTTTATGGCTTGTCATAATTATCGCTACAGTTACCGTTTTGTCCATTAATTTATACTGTCAATATTTTGACAAAAACTGCTGTTATTTCAACAAAAAAAATTGTTTTTAATATTCTCTCAATATATCACTGATCAGGCATAAAAATACAGCCGCCAGCGGTTAAAAACTTAGCAAACATACAGTTTATATACTAGAATAACAGAGTGAATCATTTGAGAGATAAATCTTTCAAATGATTCACTCTGTTATATACTAGAATAACAGAGTGAATCATTTGAAAGATTTATCTC
>JAJRUQ010000198.1 GCA_024277705.1 Gammaproteobacteria bacterium | reverse complement strand
TAATAATGACGGTCCGATGGGTGTGTAGGTATAGATAGTCAGGGTAAGCTTTTCGTTATCGATATTGACCTGGTGGGGTGAAAGATTGCCTTCCATGCCGCTCGCTGTCGAGGTTTGCCAGCTGACGCCGCAGATCCAATGTTGCTGCATCAGGTAGCGCAAGCTTGCCGAAAGAAAGTTTTCTGGTCGGAGTCCGGTATTGGCTTCCAGTGTTGAGATGTGCGCGAACCATTCTTCAAACGGCCCGCCGATATTTAATACATATTTCTCCAGTAATTTGGCCAGACCGGTGAAGCCGGCGCGCGGCGCCCACAAAAAAGCCGTTAACAGTAAAAACAGACTCAGAATGATGACACTCATGGCCAACGATTCTATGTATATCTGTTGAGTTGTCAGGCTGATTAATACGCTGCTCATGCATAAAAATATCACCAGCAGGACAATCAGAAAACCGCGGATAAAATCAACCTGGTTAGACGCGTCGCCCGTCGCCGGGAAAAAAAGCAGAGCCAGTGGCAGTGCCAGGATAAAAACACCGAAAGGTGACTGTAGTGTTGAGGATATTGCTGCAAGCTGGAACAATGCAGGTGTGGTTATTAAAACCAGCTCAAGAAACAGGACGATAACGGCCAGACCATAAGCGGCGCGGGCAAGGCCACGAGCAAAGATACGGCCAGTCAATAATGTGAGCAGCAGTAACGTCCAGAAGGCATTCAGCCAGGGGTTAAACCAGTAGATGAAAGCAAAGATCAATAAAAATAATACGATGATCTGCTTGGTGCTAAAAGAGGCCTGCTGTTTGACAACGGGTTGCCATAGAAGAAAGAAACCAAAATGAACAATCAGAAAACTTTGCGTGATCGTACCACCGTCGCCGAGGTGGGTCGCAGCAAGCAGGCAGAAGAGTATTAGCCCTAATAAGCGGTGCTCATTATTGAGTAGAAACTGGTTGTTTGTTGGCATTTTTTTATTATTCGGGTAACTTCATAGGATTGTAGAACAACAAAGCAAAGTTGGTAGTTATTAGCCGTCTGTTCGCGGCTTTAAATGCCCTGGCAGTAAAGGATAACTGCTAAATATCTTTTTAATAGCTATAATCAGTGCAGCCATAATCTGTCTGTATATAAGGTACAAATGAAAAAAATGTTTTCTCAGGTTCTCACAATATCCCGGTTCACCATCATAGAATCATTAAGAAATCGCCTGCTGCTATTATCTTTTCTGGTGATCGGTATTAGCTTCGCCATGGTTGAATTCATCGGTGATCTGGCAATTACTGAGCACCGGGTAACACAGGCGGCGATTCTCGCAGCTTTTTTACGAATGAGTGCTGTGGTGATGGTCACCTTGTTTGTTGTTTCAAGCACAGTTAGAGAGTTGCATGACAAAACACTGGAGATGATCCTGGCCATGCCCATTCGCCGGGGAAACTATTATCTCGGAAAATTAATCGGTTATTTTTATATCGCCGCAGTCGTTGCCGTTATATTTGCAGCCTTGCTGTTGCTGTATGCCGACGCCGAGCAGGTATTGATCTGGACGATATCTTTGTTCATGGAGCTGGTGCTGGTCGTGGCATTAAGCCTGGTGATGTTGTTTACGTTTAACCAGGTACCGTCTGCATTGACCGCGGTATTTATCATTTATGGTGCATCACGTATTGTCACCTCCATTTTTTTAATGGCAAAGTACCCCATCGTTGCGCATACATCGATGGCGCAGCAGTTTATGGATGCGTTTATTGAGCTGTTGACCTGGTTATTGCCGGACCTGCATCGATTCACGCAAACCGAATGGCTTACATATAACACGGCCGATTGGGGTACACTGTTACCGTTGTTTTGGCAAACTATTATTTATTTGGTCTTTTTGTCTTTTATTGCATTGTTTGATTTTTATAGAAAAAATTTTTAGAGATGCCTGATGCATTACAGTCATTTTCTACATAAAGAGCGACCGGTTAATGATGTGCCGCTATCGGTAAAAATATTACTGTTACTGGCGCTGGTGTTGCAGCTTCTCTGGCACAGCGTACAGGACCCTGTCGTAGCAAAAGCTGAAGACCTTGCACCGCCATTATCCACACGGACGTATGTGATGGGTTCGCTTGGTGAGCCAATAGCCGTATCCAAGTTTTTGAATCTCTGGTTACAGGCGTTTGATAACCAGCCGGGTGCCAGTATTTCCTTCCATCAGTTAAACTATCCCCGATTGACGAAATGGCTGGATACTATTCTTGAGCTGGACCCCAGAGGGCATTATCCGATGCTGGTTGCCGCAAGGGTGTACGGCAGCATTCAGGACCCGGAAAAGCAGCGCATAATGACGGAATACATTTTTTACAAATTTAACGAAAACCCGAATAAATACTGGCGTTGGCTGGCGCATGCGATAATCACAGCGAAACACGAAATAAAAGATAATGATCTGGCATTAAAATATGCGCATGCTCTGGCCGAGAAAGCCACCGGTAAAAATGTGCCCTATTGGGCCAAAGATTTAAAAATTATTGTGTTAGAGGACATGGGTGAAGTGGAAGCCGCGAAAATTTTAGTGGGCGCATTGATTGATAGCGGTGAGATAAAGGATCCGTATGAGTTAAAATTTTTAACGCATAAAATCGCTACATTGGAAGAAAAAATGCGTACAAAACGACAAAGTGTTGAAAGGTAGACAGTTTTTATATAAAAAAGCTTGAGTATTTGCTGCAAACCCCCATTTTATGGGCTATATAAGGTTGGTATGGTAATTGCTCTATGAATAATAAGAATATAAATATAATGCAATTTAGATTGAGATTAATGTAATGAATAAAGTATTGAAACAGAAAGGTTTTACTCTTATTGAGATAGCTATCGTACTGGTAATTATTGGTTTGTTGCTGGGCGG
>JAJRUQ010000197.1 GCA_024277705.1 Gammaproteobacteria bacterium | reverse complement strand
ATACCGACCTTTGTTTCATATTTTGGCCATTGTCTTACATAACCGTGGCTTTCATTTTCATCCAGTAAAATAATAACTGGCATAATATTTTTACCGATACGTCCGGCAAGTTTTTCGCCGTCAAAATAAGGCCATACTTTTGCTGCGGCATCAAGCTCACCTAAAATAAGCGGTGGTTTTGATCGTGGCGACGCAATAACACCCTGAATACGCCGTGCTGCGACCGGAGTTTCAAGTTCCGGTAATACATTTCTGTCACGGCCAACCGGCACCCAGCCACGGTTAACCATAATAATGGATTGATCACGCTGCAGAATAAACGGTGTCATTACGTAATATCCGGCATTACCGTTGTGCACAATATTATCAATCAATATTTCATTACGCTTATCGTATGCACCCGCTGCCAGTGTTTTGAGATATTGTTTTTTATCAATATCATTCAGCGCACGATCCAGAACAAAAGCTTGCTGCTGTACTTTCAGGTCCATTTCCTGCTGCAACTGCGTTTTTTCAATTGCCCGCATGGTTTGCCATACACCTAATGATGTGAACAGGCCGGTACCCAGAATAGCCAGTATCGTGCCCAGCAGTGAAAATCTGAAATAATAATTTTTAAATAACATGAGTAATTTTTAATAACTGCTGGCAATAAATGACGGTTTTTTATTCTATTGCTGTTATCTGCAGTATGAATTCTATATAATCCGAATTCGTTCTACTGCTGAGTACCTGTAATGATTAAAACTCTCATTATTATTAATTTTCTCCTCATCCTGATCAGTCTTGGTTCAGGCGTATTCTTTCTGGCTAAAGATGACGGTAAAAGCAACCGGGTTGTCACCTCGTTAACCATTCGGGTGACGCTTTCTATTACCCTTTTTATTCTGTTATTTGCCGGTTATTATTTTGGTAATTTAAAACCGCACGGCATCGCCGGATAAACATTATTGTATGCCGGCCTTTATCCATGCATACAATTGTCCCGGCAAACAAAAAAGCATAAACAAAAAAAGCGCCCCATGTACCATGGGGCGCTTTTTTAATCGTTGTTATAACCAGTAAACAAAAACATATAAACCCAGCCAAACAACATCGACGAAATGCCAGTACCAGGCGACACCTTCAAAGGCAAAATGATTTTCTTCAGTAAAGTGCCCTTTTGCACTGCGCACCAGTATAACGATTAACATAATGGTACCCAGGGTTACGTGAAAACCATGGAAGCCCGTCAGCATATAGAATGTTGAGCCGTAAATGCCGGAGTTAAGGGTTAAACCCAATTCCGCATAAGCATGAACATATTCGTAAGCCTGCAGGGCAAAGAAGATCATACCCAGTGTTACGGTTAATGCCAGACCCAGTACCAGTTGTTTCTGGCTTTCTTTTTTCAGTCCCCAATGTGCCCATGTCAGGGTAACGCCACTGGATAACAGGATAATAGTGTTATAGGCAGGAATACCACCGGGCCCCATAGGCTCGATCAGTTTGGTGTAATTAGTTAAATCGGGCACGGTAACAGAAGGCCAGTTGTATTTAAAACCTTCCCACAATATGTTTGATGTTGCCAGATGGCCTTCTCCGCCAAGTGATGGCAAAGAAATATTTCTGAAATAAAACAGGCAGGCAAAAAAGGTAATAAAGAAAAAGACTTCTGAAGTAATAAACCAGAACATGCCCTGACGGAAAGAACGGTCAACATCCGCATTGTATTTATTACTTAAATTCTCATCAATTACATCACCAAACCAGCCAAACAGCAGGTAGATCATAATGGCGCCACCGATTAAAGTACTGATGGGACCAAAACCAATACCATTCATCCATAAAGCAAATCCCAGTACGGTAAAGAACAGACCGACAACAGCTATAGCTGGCCAACGGCTGGGTTCCGGTATGAAATAATTTTGTTCAGCGGTGCTTGTACTCATTGTTCCCCCTTATACAGGATATGTGTATTTATATTTTATTATTCGGCATTGCTGAATCCACTAATGTATGAAGTTCAGAAAGATCAACTGCCTTTTTTAATTTTGTTCTGTCGGTATCCATAAAGGTGTAGGACAGGGTTATTGTTTTAAAACCTTCCGGCAGATCAGGGTCAATGACAAAACGTAATGGCATCTCCTTGCTTTCACCGGGTTCCAGTTTTTGTTTGCTAAAACAGAAACATTCTGTTTTATTAAAATGCTCTGTTGCCTGCCACGGCGTTACGCCGGGAATCGCCTGAGCAATTATGGTTTTATTAGAATTATTTTTTGCAAAATAACTCACTTCATGTATTTCACCTGGATGCACATCAATACTTTTTACCATCGGATAAAACTCCCATGGCAAATCAGCATTATTGGTGGCATCAAATTCAATACTGATAACACGACTGAAATCAACGCGACGACTCAGTGCCTGTTCTTCCAGAATACGACCGGTTTTACTGCCACTTAAACCGGTGACTGAACATAACATGTCATACAGCGGCACCATGGCAAAACCAAAACCAAACATGCCTAAAACCAGTGCAATCATCCAGCGTATAGATGCTGAATTTTTTTGCCTGTGTGATTGCCCGGACGGTTGCTCGGGTGGTGGCATGGGTGATTGCTGCTGAGACATGATGTTTTATATCAATCGACGACCGGAGCCGGTTTATAAAAGCTGGTTGCTCAGATAAAAGAACGGCATAGAAGCGACACTAAGTGCAATCAAGGCCAGAACGGTTGCAATCCAGATATTCGCTTTGCTCATATCTTTTTCTTTTATATCTTCATTAACTAGTTTATTCATGTCTCTTACCTTTGTATAAGCATCATAAACGGCCATATTGCAGTGCTGGCCGTTTATGATGTTACATTACTTATTACTGTACTTTCGGTGGTGTTGTATAGCTATGGAACGGTGGTGGAGATGGTAATGACCACTCCAGACCGGGGGTTCCAATTTGCGCACCTTCCCATGGTTTAGCACCGGCTTTTTCACCGCCCTTCACAGTTTTAATAATAATGTAAAGGAACAACAGATGAGACAGGCCAAAAGCAAAAGCACCGATACTTGAGATCTGATTGAACTCAATGTACTGAATATTGTAATCAACAATACGCCGTGGCATACCGGCCAGACCTGAGAAATGCTGCGGGAAGAAAGTCAGATTAAATGACAGGGTTGTCCACCAGAAAAAGATCTTACCCAGTTTCTCGTCATACATGTGTCCGGTCCATTTCGGCAGCCAGTAGAAAACACCGGCATACAGACCGAATACCGCACCCGGTATCAACGCATAATGAAAATGTGCGACCACAAAATAGGTATCATGATATTGCAGATCAGCAGGGACAACTGCCAGCATAACACCGGTAACACCTGCGAATGAGAACATCAGGATAATCGCAATGGCAAATAACATGGGAGTTTCAAATGTCATTGCACCGCGCCACATGGTAAAGATGAAGTTAAATATCATCAAACCAATCGGTATCGAGATAAGAATGGTACCGATCATAAAGTAGGTAGTAACCGCCAGCGACATACCAATAGTATACTGATGGTGAGCCCATACAACCAGACCCAGGGCAAACAGGAAGCCCATGAAATATACCAGTGCTTTATAACCGAACAGTGGTTTACGGGCAAAGGTTGGAATAACCAGACCTAAAACACCAATGGATGGCAGCAATAAGACATAAACTTCAGGGTGACCGAAGAACCAGAACAGATGCTGGAATAAAACCGGATCACCACCACCGGCAGCATCAAAGAAGCTGGTACCGAAATGACGATCGAACAATAACATGGTGACACCACCCGCCAGAACCGGCATCACGATAATCAGCAGCAGACCGGTGAAGAACCATGACCATACAAACAATGGCATTTTCATCATGGTCATGCCGGGAGCACGCATGTTCAAAATGGTGGTAACAATATTAATGGATGCCATGATCGATGAAATACCCAGCAGATGTACCGAGAAAATCAGCAGATCCATACCCAGGCCTACCTGAATAGACAATGGCGGATAAATGGTCCAGCCGGTATTCACCGGTACCCCTGTTCCAGGGATAAATTGCACCAGTAATGATGAAATCAACAACAGCGCGGCAGCTGGTAACAACCAGAAGCTCATATTGTTCATTCGCGGCAATGCCATATCCGGCGCACCGATCATCATCGGAATCATCCAGTTGGCCATGCCTGCTGCTGCCGGCATAACCATGCCGAAAATCATAATCAGCGCATGGTCGGTAACCAGGTTGTTATATAAATCAGGATTTACAATCTGCAAGCCCGGCATATAAAGTTCGGCGCGTATCAGCATCGCCATGGCGCCACCGACAAATAACATAACCAGCGCAAAAACCAGGTACATGGTACCGATATCTTTGTGGTTGGTACTGTATAACCAGCGTTTAAAACCTGTCGGTTTATGATCGTGGTGATGGTCTTCGTGAATCACTGCACTCATTTCTCAGCTCTCCGATTATTTACGTGCTGATTTAATATCAGCGGGTTGAACGGCATCACCGGTGTTGTTATCCCAGGCATTACGCTCATAGGTTATAACAGCAGCGAGTTCCAGGTCATTTAGCTGGGCACCCCAGGCAGACATCGCTGTGCCTGATTTACCGTCTAAGACAATCTCTATGTGTGCGGCAATATCACCGGTGGCAATCTTACTGCCCGCCAGTGCCGGGAACACACCCGGCATACCGGTACCATTGACCTGATGACAACCGGCGCAATTAGTATTGTATATACTTTCACCACGGCCCATCAGCTCATCTTTACTCCAGACTTTATCGGATGCAGCTTCTGCCGCAGCCGCCTGTGCAACCATCAACTGCTCGGCTTTCCAGGCTTCATATTTTTCAGGACTGACCGCTTCCACCACAATCGGCATAAAGGCATGACCGGTACCACATATCTCAGCACACTGACCGCGGTAGGTGCCTTCCTTTTCAATGTTGGTCCAGGTTTCATTAATATAACCGGGAATGGAGTCTTTTTTATAGACAATTTGCGGTACCCACCAGGCATGTAATACATCACTGGCGGTATGCAGGAAACGAATGCGTTTATTGGTTGGTAATACCAGCGGATTATCCACCGCACGCAGATAATCATCACCGGCTTGTTCTTTGGGCAGCATGTTACTGACGATACGAATATCATCATCCATATATTCGTAGGTCCACTTCCATTGTGAGCCAATCACCTTAATCGTAACATCTGCTTTCTGGGAATAATCTTCAACCTGTTTCAGCGCATCAGTGGCTGAACCTGCGATGGTTAAATCAATACCGAGAACAATAACCGGAACCAGCAACCACGACCAGGTGCCAAAGGCACTTTTATGGAAATTCTGATCAGCTTCATAACCTTTTGATTTTCTAAAAGTTATAATCGCATAAGCCACAATACCAATAACAACAATCATAATGATTGTTGCGATTTTAGTAGTCAGCATATGCAGGTCATACATTTGCTGAGGTAGCGGCGCAACAGGTTCAGGGAAGTTTAATGCGTAGTCTGCATACGCAGAGCCGGCAAAGATAGTTAGCATTAATGATGCTAATACTGCCAGAATCATTTTTGACTTAGACATGCTCTAAATCATCTCCTCTTTTTGGTGGATAGCAACGAATATAAACAGCTCTCTTTATGGGGCTTCGGTATTCGGGTAACCCACTGCGGGTCACCTGCAAAAGTCTGCTGAAGTTAACAATAACGATCGATAATGACTGCTTTTACTTTATTCAAGCATGTTTTTTTTATAAAAACTTTAAGGCCACTTGACTCAGGTCATAGAAAAAAAATACAAGCTGTAGTCACACAGATTTTGCTAGGCGAATCCTACCCTATGCACTGTACCGCCGCAATCGTATTTATATGTTTTTTTAATGGTTTTTTCATGAATTTGCAATTTTAAGCTGCTTTCTTATGCTCAGGCTGTTTTACAAAACTAATTACTGTAACCTACGCAGCTTGCTCACAATAACAACAAGAATATTTCAGACGAAACTGGAGACTTCAGACATGCCGGAAAATAAAAACAATACCTTAGTGGTCATTATAAGCGCCGTAATCGCACTAAGCGCCGGCACCTGGTTTGGTTTTGATTATATTGAGGTCAAGCAACAGCCTGTCGCACAAATACAGGGCGCTATTCTGCCAAATGCAAAAACCATCAAAAAATTTACTTTAACTGATAATAAAAATCACTTATTCACACAACAAAATATAAAAAACAAGTGGTCTCTATTATTTTTTGGTTACACCCACTGCCCTGACGTTTGCCCGACAACTTTAAATACATTACAACAGGTAGATCGCCTGATGACACAGAAAAATTTAACAACACCGCAGATCATTCTGGTTTCTATCGATCCACAAAGAGATACACCGGAAATACTGGATCAATATGTAAGTTACTTTAATAAAGCATTTATCGGCATTACCGGTGAGCTATCCGAGATTCAGAAATTAGCCGATAACCTTGGCGTTTATTTTAAAAAAGCAGCCGGCGCCAGTGGCGACATCAATGCGGATGACTATGCAATGGACCACACCAGCTCATTTATTGTGGTGAATCCGGATGGAAAAGTCGCTGCATTTCTGACACAGCCACATAATGCGGAAAGAATCGTTGAAGACCTGGGCCTTATTGTCGCCAGTTATCAATAATTGGTGATTAAAAGCTTTTAAAAAACCGGAAAACGGTCAACCTGATGTAGGTTTTCAAATCAATATCAGGTCATTACGATGACAAATAACTTTCGTAGACAATAAAAAAACGCGGAACAAGATTCCGCGTTTTTTAACAGCCAGCTTAAAACGAACAGCTACCTTCTAGGGTGCATCATCAACAACTTCTTCTTTGGCAATGACCAGAAAATCCTGTTTATGAATTTTCATTATCATCAGTGTGCTACTGGCAATATAAACAGAAGAATAAGTACCGACAATAACACCGACAATCAGCGCCAATGCAAAACCATGAATGATTTCACCACCAAAAACAAACAGCGCTATCAATACCAGCAAGGTGGTTAATGAGGTCACCAGGGTACGCGACAGGGTCTGGTTGATTGAAATATTTAATATATCTTCAGCGCTTGTTTTTCGTATGTTACGAAAAGTTTCTCTGATACGGTCAAGAACCACCACGGTATCGTTTAGTGAATAACCGATAACAGCAAGAATGGATGCCAGCACGGTTAAATCAAACTCTATCTGTAACAGGGAGAACAGTCCTACCGTAATAATGACATCATGTACCAGCGCCAGGATAGCGCCAACCGCTGATTTAAGCTGGAAACGCAAACTAATGTAAATAAGAATACCACCCAGCGCTACCAGTAAGGCGATGCCGCCTTCGTCCCGTAATTCATCACCCACCTGTGGGCCGACAAACTCAACTCGACGCATATGTACTTCCTGCTCAGATGTTGTTTTTAAAACATCAAGCACCCTATCCGCCATTGTAGCTTTATTCGCTTCATCACGCGGAGCAATGCGTACAATAATATCTTTCGATGAACCGAAATTCTGCACCTGAGCATCTTTAAATTTTGCATCAGCCAGTGCGCTTCGTACCCGTTCAAGGTCAACATCATTCTGGTAACCCGCTTCGATTAAATAACCACCGGTAAAATCAATACCGAGATTCAGGCCTTTTGTTGCCAGACTACCGATGGAAACAAGCATCAGTAATAAAGAAAAAGCCATCGCCAGCTTTCTTTTACTCATGAAATTAATCATTTTTTTGTCATTAATATGTATGTGTGGCATGTGGCTTACCTGATAATTGCTTTATTTATTATATTGATAATTTCTTGATTTCACGATTGCCGTAGAGCACATTAACAATTGCGCGCGTACCAACAATAGCGGTAAACATAGAGGTTAAAATGCCAATACTTAAAGTAATCGCAAAACCTTTTACCGGTCCGGTACCCAGTGTAAATAATACAATGGCTGCCAGTAAGGTGGTCACATTGGCATCGGTAATCGTACTGAATGCTTTTTCGTAACCGGCATGAATACTGGCCTGCGGAGAGTTACCATTTCTGATTTCTTCTTTTATCCTTTCAAAAATGAGTACATTGGCATCCACTGCCATACCCACTGTCAGCACGATACCGGCAATACCCGGCAGGGTTAATGTTGCCTGTAACATTGAAAGTACCGCAATAATGATTATCAGATTTGCGGTTAATGCAATATTGGCGATCATGCCAAATCCTTTATAGTAAACCGCCATAAAGACCAGCACCAGACAAAAGCCGATAACAACCGACATAAAGCCTTTTTCGATATTGTCTTTACCCAGACTTGGTCCTACCGTACGTTCTTCTACGATTTCAACCGGTGCCCGTAATGAACCGGCACGTAATAACAGTGCAAGGTCGCGTGCTTCCTGTGACTCCAGGCCGGTGATCTGAAAACGGTTACTGAACTGCCCCTGAATGGTGGCAACATTAATCACTTCTTTTGTAGTTGTGCGATGCTTGGTAACCGTATCGCCAACTTTTCTGGTTTCCACTTTATTTTCGATAAACACCACTGCCATCGGGTTACCGATATTATCACGCGTGGTCTCACCCATTTTCTTGGCACCTTTGCCGTTCAAACGTACCGACACCGCAGGCGTACCTTTCTGGCTATCGAAAGTCGATGCCGCATCTACGATCTGATCACCGGTTACAATAACACGACGATTAAGCAGTACCGGACTACCGTCACGCTCATGATACAGAATTGAATTTAAAGGTGTACGTCCACTCTCTCCTGCCTCCTGCCAGTCCGCACGAGTGCCTTCTGCCAGCCTGAATTCAAGAGTCGCCGTTGCTCCGAGAATTTTTTTCGCACCAGCGGTATCCTGAATACCGGGGAGCTGCACCACAATGCGGGAATCACCCTGCTGCTGAATAACCGGCTCGGCAACACCCAGCTCATTAACCCGGTTTCGCAAGGTAATAATATTCTGCTGTAATGCTGATTTTTTCTCGTTTCGAATAGCCGCTTCGGTGAGTTTTGCATTAATAATTAAGCTGTCTTCATCATCATTGAATTCAAGCTCACGAAAAACACGCGGCAATTTTTCAAACGCTGTCTGCAAATGAGCAAGATCACGGAAACTAATATGCAAACCGCTGTCATCACGACGCACACCGCGATAGCGAATTTTTTCTTCACGCAAGGTAGTTCGAATATCGGATAATAAACTTTCTTCCAGTCGCTTTACCGCGGCGACCATATCCACTTCCATCAGAAAATGGACACCACCACGTAAATCCAGACCCAGATACATGGGAGCAGCATTTAACGAACGAAGCCAGCCCGGTGTGGCCGGCGCCAGATTCAATGCGATTAAATATTGTTTACCTAATGACTGCTTCAGGGCTTCTGCAGCAATCAGCTGGGTGGCGGTATCATTAAAGCGAATTAACAGGTGGCCATTTGCAACCGAGGCTGATTTGTACGCTATTTCTTTATCTTCAATTACCTGTACAGCGGCCAGTTTATCTTCTTCCACTAATGATTTTGTACGATGACCAATCTGTACTGCCGGATCTTCACCATATAAATTCGGTAAGGCATAAATGCTGGAAAGCAGCAGCACGACAACAAGTAAAATATATTTCCACAGTGGATATTGGTTCAGCATGGCTGAGTATTCCTGATATTTTTATTAATTATTAATTGGATAGGGTTATTTGAATAAGCTGACGTTTGATGTTATTTATTCAGATCTTTAATCGTGCCTTTGGGCATAACCGTTTGTACCGCACTTCTTTGAATGTTCAGGGAAACATCTTTGGCTATTTCCAGGGTAATAAAATCATCATTCACTCCGGTAATTTTTCCTAATATGCCACCGGAGGTAATCACTTCTTCGCCTTTTTGCAATTCAGATACCATCTGACGGTGTTCTTTCTGACGTTTACTTTGCGGGCGTATCAGAAAAAAATAAAATAATACGACCAGACCAATGGGCAACAACAATGATGCCAGGGGATCACCCGTCTGTGCTGCGCCGGCCGCCGGTGCCGCTTCGGCAATCGCATCGGATATAAAAAAACTCATGGTTAACCTCGTAAAATCTTAATTTGTGCCATTCAAAAACAAGCAGGTACCGACAGCACCTGTTAATGGCGCGGTATTATGCCATAAATAGGCCGCTTTCTGTGGTTTTTATTGGTAATTAAAAAAAATGGATGACAGTTTTTTTAATTACCGTGGATGCCGGTTATGCAGCCTCTTCCGGCCAATAAAAGAAGTTGGCAGTTTTAAGTTGCAAGTTTAAAAACATTAAAGCACAAGAACCATGTTAAACAGAAGGTCATCTAAACTTTGAACTTGATACTTATAACTTCTCTGTAAGGCTCTTTACGGGTCAATCTTTATCCGCCACACCTGCATAATACGCATCCGCAAAATCATCAAAACGGTCATGCTCAATGGCGTCTCGAATATCTTTCATCAATTGCTGGTAATAAAACAGATTATGAATGGTGGTCAGGCGCGAACCTAAAATCTCACCGCATTTATCCAGATGACGCACATAAGCGCGGGAGTAGTTACGACAGGTGTAACACTGGCAACTTTCATCCAGTGGCCGGATATCGTTCTGATAACGACTGTTTCTTATTTTTAAAATACCTTTGGAAGTATAAATAAAACCGGTTCTGGCATGGCGGGTCGGAATCACGCAGTCAAACATATCAATGCCACGCCTTACCGACTCGATAATATCTTCAGGACGCCCTACACCCATTAAATAGCGGGGCTTGTCTGACGGCAGTTGCGGTACCGTAAAATCAAGTACCTGGTTGCGTTCAGCCATGGGTTCACCCACCGACAGGCCGCCAATGGCATAACCATCAAAGCCCAGGGTCGTCAGTCCTGCTGCCGATTCGTGCCGCAAGGCTTCATACATCCCTCCCTGAACGATACCAAAAAGCGCAGAATCATTACCCTGATGTGCAGTTTTACAGCGCGCGGCCCAGCGCAGGGATAACTGCATCGAATCCATGGCTTCCTTTTCGGTGGCCGGATACGGGGTACATTCATCAAAGATCATGACGATGTCAGACCCCAGCTGTTTTTGAATCTGCATTGAATATTCCGGTGTCAGCTCGATTTTACGGCCATCCACCGGTGAATTGAATAACACACCCTGCTCGGTAATCTTGCGCATTTTTGCCAGACTGTACACCTGAAAACCGCCGGAATCGGTCAATATAGGTTTTTGCCAGTGCATAAAATCATGCAGGTCGCCATGCTGGCGAATGATTTCTGTTCCCGGACGCAGCATTAAATGAAAGGTATTACCAAGTATGATTTCAGCACCAATGCCGGTCAGCTCTTCCGGCGTCATTGCCTTGACGGTGCCATAGGTGCCCACCGGCATAAATGCAGGGGTTTCGATGGTGCCACGTTCGAACGTCAGTTGCCCGCGGCGTGCACCACTATTTTCTTTATATAATTTAAACAACATCAATAGTTTAAGAGATAGTTTTAAGTTTTAAGTTGTAAGTTTTAAAGTTGCATGTATCATCGTTGCTTTAACTTATAACTTGCAACTTAAAACTTTTTTATTAACTGATAAACATGGCATCGCCATAACTGAAAAACCGGTACTCTTCGGCCACGGCTTCGGCATAACACGCCATCATTTCTTCTTTGCCGGCAAAGGCACTGATCAGCATTAGCAGCGTTGATTCCGGTAAATGAAAATTAGTAATCAATGCGTCCACACTTTTAAAACGATATCCGGGATAAATAAATATATCCGTTTCACCTGAATAAGGTTTCAATTCACCACTTAAAGCAGCCGTTTCCAGTGAGCGCACGGTGGTGGTACCGACCGCAATAATACGACCACCGTTGTGACGTGTTTGCCGGCATTTATCGACGGTTTCCCGGGAAACCTCAAGATACTCGAAATGCATCTGATGATCTTCAATGGATTCACAACGTACCGGCTGAAACGTACCGGCACCGACATGCAGTGTGACAAAGGCGGTATCTATTTTTTTATTTTGAATGGCGGTTAACAAGGGCTCATCAAAATGCAAACCCGCCGTTGGTGCGGCCACGGCACCGGGTGTTTCTGCATAAACCGTCTGGTAACGTGAAAAATCTTCCACCGTATCATCCCGGCTGATATAGGGCGGCAACGGCATGTGTCCAATTTCCTGCATTATTTCAGCCATGGAACCATGATCAACACAGCTCAGTAAAAACAGATCACCTTCCCTGCCATCAACCATCACCGTATATTGCTGCCGGTTATCGTTTTGCAGGGTAATTTCAGTACCGGCTTTTGGTGTTTTGCTGGCTTTCACATGGGCCAGGCATTGTGTTTCACTGCGTAAGCGTTCCACCAGTATTTCAACTTTGCCACCGGTTTCCTTAACGCCATACATTCTGGCTGGAATTACCCGGGTATTATTAAAAACCAGCAAATCCTGCGGCTGGATTAAATTAGCAATATCACTGAACTGTCGGTGCTGAATCTGCTGTTGCTGGCGTGAATAGTGTAACAGCCGACTTTGTGAGCGAACATTACAGGGTCTTTGAGCAATAAGATGCTCAGGCAGATGGTATTGGAAATCACTGGTTTTCATTAAGAAAGTCGAAAGCCATCAGTTGGCAGTTGGCGTTATAGCCTTAGAAATCAACTATATACGTGTAACATATTTTTATGTTTCAACTGCAAACAGCATGCTGCTAACTGAAAACGTATTTCCGCCAACTGCCAACTTTCTTTTAATCAGGCGTTTATTCGTCCCACAGCACAACTAACGAAAGATTTCGCTTTTGCTTTAGCTGCTTTCAGACCTTCTGCAGTACCGGTTTCAGGATAACCCAGTTTTAATAAAAGCTCTGTTATCTGTGTTTTATGTGACTCATCACCATCAATACTGATAACACCGTTTTCAATATCAACCGTGCAGCTGTTGATCTCATCCAGAGCATTCAGTTTTGTAGTGATGGTATTGGCACAACCGCCACATTTAATATTTTCTACAGATAGTTCAAAACTCATAAATCACACCCTTAAATTATTTATTTTAGTATTAGCAGCCCATATACTGCTGGATACCACCTATATTGTGTACCTGACGGAAACCCAGCTGCTCAAGGTAGTTTTTTACCGCACCTGAGCGCGCACCGGTACGACAATATAATAATACAGGTTTATCATTATTAATATCACCCGTCAGCTGTTGAAATTTTTCAATCGGCATATTAACCGCACCAGCAAGTGCCCCCTGACTGAATTCCATAGGAGTGCGCACATCAATTAACTGGCCGCCCTGTTTGACCATTTGCTTGATAAAACCACAGTTGTAATTCTTAATCATGCTTATATACCCTCAAATAATTATAGATATAGAATATCAGTATTCTATAATATATGGATAATTATCGCAATATCAACACCTTATAAAAACGATATAGACTATAACAATGAAGCTTGTGTTTGAGTGTGCCATAAGCCTGCATTTACTGATAACAATTGAGGAAAAAACATGTTTGAAACCAATGAATATTTTGACGGCAAAGTGAAATCTATCGCTTTTACAGGGCAATCCAGGTCAGCCACTGTCGGTGTCATGGCAGCCGGAGAATATGTCTTTAATACGACCGAAAAAGAAAAAATGACGGTGGTCAGCGGTGAAATGAGCATTAAGCTCAGTGCTGATAATGCACCAACCAAATACCTCGCCGGCCAGTCTTTCGAAGTGGCAGCAAACAGTGCTTTTGATGTATCGATTGCATCAGACTGTGCTTACCTGTGTGAATACGGTTAACCGTAACAACCCCTGAAACCTGTCAGTCAGCTTAGCAATAATGCCGCTTACAACCCTATTTTATGTCCACGATCCGATGTGCAGCTGATGCTGGGGATTTCGACCGACATGGCAGCGGGTTCAAGCAGCACTGACTGACAAGATAAACATACAATATGTATTAGGCGGTCTGGCAGCCGATAATGAACTGCCGATGCCGGCTGATATGCAAGCAAATATTCAGTCCACCTGGCACCACATTCAAAAAGAAATACCAGGCACCGAATTTAATTTTGATTTCTGGACAAAGTGCAGTCCACATCGCTCAACGCATCCTGCCTGTAGAGCCATCATCGCCTGCAGAATGCAAAAACCGGAGCTCGAAAATAAAATGCTGCTAGCCATTCAACAGGCCTATTATCTGCAGGCAAAAAAACCCTCTGAGCTGAATGTTTTAATAAAGATTGCCGGGCAGCTTGGTCTTGATGAAAAGTACTTCAGCAGAGATATTAAGTCCGCTATCTGCAAAAAAATATTATTAGACGATATTAAATTATGTCGAAATATCAACATATCAAGTTTCCCGAGCCTTGTATTAAAGCATGGAAAATCATACACTTTGCTTCATATTGACTACACTAACAGCAAAATCATTCTTAATCAGATAACTCAGACCTTAAATGTAGTTTTCAAGTAATGTATATTGCCCCGATAATCTGTTAATCATAAAAATGAAGCGTTTTTTTAAAAATATTGGCCTGGTTATACTTGTCTTAAGTAGCTATACCAGTTCGTTTGCCGCACAAACCGTATGTAATGATAATGGCGGTGCGGGTTGGCCGATCAATGACCTTGACATCACCAACATATCAATACCATTTAACTTCGGTGATGTGGCTACCGCGTTTGATGTCAATGTCAGTACCGATATCACTCATACCTGGATTGGCGATTTAACCGTTAAAGTCACCAGCCCGCAACTGGGCACGGTTGTCAGAATGTTTGAGCGCCCGGGGACAGCAGCTTCTGATACCGCACCTACCAACTCCAGCCCCTACGGTTGTAATCGCAATGACATTATTGTTACCTTTGACGATGAAGCCGCTTCCGGCATCAACATTGAAAACGAATGCCCGCCCGTTACCAATGGTACTTACCTGCCAGATGACCCGACATTAAATCTATCTGCCTTTGATGGTGAAGACCCGACAGGTAACTGGAATTTTTATCTATCTGACTCAGCCAATGGTGATACCGGTACACTGAACCAGGCCTGTATAACAGTTGCTTTTGCATCTGTTACTTTTGATAAATGGGTAAGTACCAATAATACCTGTTCCGATACGCTGGATATTTTAACCGTTTCATCCGGTACCGATGTTTATTACTGTTATACCGTGACTAATCCCAGTACTGAAGAATTTACCATCAGTGCAACCTCGGATGATCAAGGGCACGATATTTCTGCATTACAAACAACTTATGCTGGCAATGCCAGTCAAACGGTTGTTATCGGGCCGCTGGTCGCCGGTGGTGCCGAACTTCCGGATAATGTGACAACGGTTAATACTGCTCAGGTAACGGCCAGTTTTGCCACAGCAAATTTTACCGGTGATCTGGTTACCAGTGAAACGGCCAGCCTTAGCGTTACGGTCAATCCACCTGCGCCACCTGCCAGTGGTTTCAAGCAGCTTTATCTGTTAAACCTTGGCAGTACACTGGATTTAGTACGAACCATACCAACAGCGGATGAAAATACCGGCAATATTAACGGTGGTAACTTTGTTGATTTCACTCAAACTCCGGTCTTCCAGAAAGCGTTTACTATTACTGCAAACTCCACGGTCAGTATCTTTTTAACACTTGAGCGTCGTAATGGTGGTGGTGCACGCAAGGCACGGATTGAACTGTTTAACGGTAATACCGGTGCCTTGATAGGCACTGATACCTTTACCTGGAATGCCGGCGGTCTGGTCAGTAATACTTATTCTATTGCTATCGGTGGGACTGATATTAACTTTGCTGCCGGTGACTATGTCAGGCTTAGGGTGAGCAATATCAGTGCAAATAACAGACGTATCAGAGTTCACCAGCTTGCTGCCAATCTTTCACAAATTCAGATGGACAGCAGCACGGTTATTAATATTGATAACTTAAGTGTATACAGTGCTGCTTATCCGGCAACTACACAACTTTCATCATATATCCCTGGAAGTACTATATATGTTCGCGCGACTGTCAGTGACCCTTTTGGAAATGCAGATATCACCAGCACAAACGTTACCATTACCGATTCTGGAGGAACAGTACAGGTAAACAATGTTGACATGGGCGCGCAGATTGCAACCCCGGATGGCGCCACCGCTGTTTATGAATATCAATATACTATTCCTGCAACGCCTGACGGTTACTGGGATATAAGCACGACAGCCAATGAAGGCGCGGAGGGAAACATTTCACACACCGCAACAACAACTATGGTTGTCGGCACACCAACTATCACTGTTACCAAAAGCAGAACCGTATTGTCCGATTCGATTAATGCCAGCAACCCAAAATCAATTCCAGGTTCTATTGTTGAATATACCATTGATGTTACCAATAGTGGCTTCGGTTATGTAGATGCAGATACCTTTGTTATATCCGACCCGCTTGCGGCAGGTGTAACTTTTTTCTTTGGTTCACCGGTGAACCCGGCAACTTTCGTTGATGGTATAACAAGTAGTGGTTTATCGTACACATTCACCAGTCTTGGCAGCACCACCGATGACATTACTTTTTATAATGATGGCAGCGGCACAACCCCGGTAACGCCAACAACTGATGCAAACGGTTTTGATACTACCGTTCCACCGATTGATTTTATTCGCATTAATCCCAAAAGCACTTTTAGGGGTAGTGATGGTACCAATGACCCGTCAATGCAGTTAAAATTCAGAGTACGTGTTAAATAAGACGAGTACATCATTAATAACGGATGCTGCGAATAAGTTCATACCGGCGAAAACATTGCATACAAACAAAAAAACCGGCAACATCCTGTCACCGGTTTTTAATTACCTTTTAAAAACATTTATTATTATTCTGGGCATTTTAAAAGCATACCCATTTATAATTACCACCAATCCTGATCAATAATCTTATGCTGCCAGTGCGGTTATAACCTTACCTAAAGCATGATCAAAGGTTGAATGATCCGCCAGCACTCTGGATCGATTTTCCTCCAGTTCTTTAGCAAATACATCTGCATCTTTTTCAATCACTTTTATACCTCTGCGATCAACAAATATTAACTGCGCGGCATCGGTTAAAATAACAGACAGTTTTAAGCGTCTAACAGCTTTATCTTCGCCATTATAAATTTCATACCAGACACCGGGTTTGGTTGCACTGCTGAGTTGTGCAATCTTTTCTTTTGCCAAGTCAGTCTGTTGCTGAATTCTCTGTAATTCTTCTTCTGTATTTTCAGTTGATTCAGCAACTAAATCTTCAGTGCTTATCTCATTATTATTGTCATCAACAATCGTCAGATTACAGTCATCCAGCATCTGGACAAAATGTTCTTTTAAAGCAGAAATCTGTTCAGCAATATCATTTTTATCCTGCTGCGTCTGATAGAGTTCATCATTCACCGCTTCCAGTAAAGCTAAATGATTATTTTCAACCATTTTAAGTTGTGACTGATAACGAATAGGCTGCATACATTTTAATAAAAGCTTGAGCAGCAATACTGCCTGCACCCATTGCTCACTACTTCTACCGTGACGAATATAACGGTTAAGCATTAATGTTGACCAGTGTTTCAGTATCAGCGGTCTCACTTTATTCGGTATCTGTTTTTCACAGGAAACCATTTTAAGCTGGGTAATAACGATGTTACGGGCATGCTCCTGTAATATTTGTTTTTGTTGCTGTTGTTCTGTTTCTTTGGTCAGCTGCTCTTCTTTGTTGATAATATCTTCGAGCTTATCAACCGCTTTTTCAAATTCATCAACATCAATATCAAATTCATCTAGAATATCGTCAACAATATTTTCCAGTTCCTGATACAGACGATCGCTCTCCTGATTAATGCCTTTGCCTGCCTGGGTTAACAAATCAACCGTTACCCGTGCAGGATGCTGCTCATCTTCAAATAAGCTGGCGTCAGACATGGCGACCTTGATAACAGGAACATGCAACTGCTGAATCAGGCCGGTCATTATTTCAGAAACAGTCTCATCACTGGTTATCGCATCAAACATCATACCGACAAAATCGATACTTCTTTCATCAAGAAGGTTGACCTGCTTATCAACAATACCGCCATTTTCTTTGCTGATATCATCTAACAGCTCCTGTTTTATCTGATCACTGGTTAAACAGTCAGCGGTATCCTGAAGTGAGGTAATTTTATGTTGCAGATGAGAAAGTGCTTTTAATACATCCTTTCTTTCATAACAGTTTTTTCCATCCAGATCCTGTTGTGTAGGCGCACGTAAAAAGGATGCAGGCAGTTCGATTTCATCACCGGTGATGGTCATATCACCACTCATAAACTCATTAACGATACGACTGATATCGTTTTTAGTTCTGGGAATAAAGTCGCTGGCAACATTTTCTTCCGGATCGTAATAACTTGCTACCTGTGAAGATACTTCATCCTCCAGGTGCTCAACATCTTCCGGCTTGGTTGTTTTTAACACTATTTCCGGCATGATGCCGTTATCAATAAAAATCTGATTGATGGCTTTATACATAACGCCAAGCTTCGAACAGACTTCTTCGTCAAATAGTTTATAAAAAATTAATTTGGCTTCAATCGCAATTTCAAGATTCTCGATGGTTTTCTGAAAAACTTCACAAATATGTTTAGGATCAAGCGCATCTTTTTCAAAAATTGGCTGGCACATAATTTCAAGATATTCCAGCCGTGCTTCAAGATGATTAACCTCTTCACCATAAAGACTCATGGCTTTGGCATGCATGGTGGTGATCGCAACCATTTCCTCCATTTCATCATGGGCCACCAGACTGAGCTCCTGATTGTCAGCAAACTCGGAATTGCCTGCTGTCGAGCTTAAAGATTGATTGAGGTTGATAAAAAACAGTCGGCTGATGTCATTTTTTTCGGTACGGAAAATACGGGTACAATCCATGTACTTCATCTGTTCTTCATCACTCTGTGCTTTTTCAGCGCTATCAAACAACTTACCATCGGCAGTACTGACCATATGGTTCATTAATATCATTAAATGTTCATTAGCACAGGTGAAAACATTATCGGTAATTTCAGAAAACTTGCTAGCCATTGCTTCTGATTCGTTAGTACTGATTGCAGTTTTTTCTTGTGAAAGATCCATATATTATGACCCGAAAAAAATAATTGGTTATTAAACAACCATATTTTTATGTATTTTAAACACAAAAATATGCCATTTTTTAAATTTTTTGGATACATTTTTTGGTTTTTTTATGACAAAAATCAATATAGATTTTGCTTTATATAAACCGGATATTTTTCTATTTTTTGATAACTAACTGAATTTTATAGATATTTAACAGATACGTCAGTAAACTGATAAACTTTGATTACAATCATAGTCAGATATGGCGATATTTCAACACTAAAACATGAAAGATTGACACCATTTGTCGCTTTTCCGACAAACGGTCTATTTGTGTAAATAATACCGAAACAGGTGTCGGTTTTTAAGACAGGGTATAAAAAGACCGCAAAAGTAATTGTTTATCGGCGATTATTCATTGGATAATCATGACTTACGTTATTTTTACAGGCAGTCAGATAATCATAAACCTGCTGCAGCTTATTCTCATCAACAATCAGAAAGTGCGGTGTTCCAGCAAGCTCTTTGTTATAAGCCCGCAACCAGTGATACATAGCAACGCTATCCGCATGAAACAATTCATATAATAAATGATAACTATCAATAAAAAGTACCGCCCGGTGCCAGGCTTCACTATCTTTTTGTATGTAGCTTCTGCCTGAACTCAAGCGGCCAATATCGCCGCATTGCTGACCAAGAATTCTGGCCAGCTCGGCATGGTACATACCCAGTAACTCGACAATCTGAAGTACAGACTGTGATATCTTTTTTTCACTGTCATACGGCCGGTCTATTCTGAAAACCGTCGAACTCATGATGCTCTTTGTGATTTACAGATAAACAATCTCATCCCCGGGCTGCCAGTTTTTATGCTTTTGAAAAACATTTTCAAATAAAGTGGAATCAATTATTGTTGTCAGCCAACGCTGTATTTCGGGGTAAGGTGCCTGATCAAACCAGTTTTTATCGATCAGTGAAAACTGGCGCACAAATGGAAATACCGCAATATCAGCTAATGACATTTTCTGTGCCAGCAGAAATTCATGAACAAGCAGTTTTTCTTCCAGCTCCTCAATGAATTCCTCACATAGCTCACGGTAGTATTGCATGGAATGTTCCGGGAAACGATCAGCATATTTATAATGATCCAGATCGGTTTTAAAGGAAAAATCATTGGTTTCAACCAGTATTTCAGCGTCCAGCAGAAACTCATTATTGCTACCAGAATAATTATCCGGATCATTGATCTGCAGTGCCCATTTAACGATATCCCAGCTTTCATGCATAACACTATTATTCTCTAACAGCAGCACCGGCACTGTTACTTCATCAGCTGAAGCCGCGGATATTTCCAGCAAATCTTCAGGCATTGCTGTTAAATCAACTTCACGCAATTCCACTTTAATGCCGGCATATTTCAGCGCCATATGTGCACGCATGCAATAAGGGCAACGCCGAAAACTGTATAACACAGGTGTATTCATCATTATTTTTTTATTATTGAACGGTTTGTTTACTGTTTGTTGTCAAATTTGTATTTGAAGATGATCAGTAGAATACTCATCAAGGCGATTAAGCTGGCACCAACCAGCAAGGGAATATTACCGGTTAAGGATGCATGTGCGGCCCAGAAGGCATTACCCGACACCGATAGAATCAGCATAAACATAGACACATCATCAGTATGCCTTGTTTGCAGTGCTTTGATAATTTGCGGCACTAAAATAAGGGTACACAATGCGGATGCGATCCAGCCGAATAGTACTTCTATTGTCATAGTTTGCTACCGGTGTTTTATATTTTTACGACGATCATTTTCACGCTGAACATCTTTGCGGTGTTTTCTTTGCTGACTGATCAGATTGGCTTTTGAACCCAGGTGTTCCTCACCGCGTGCCTTAGCCAGTTGCATCTGGTGTTCTCTTTCAGCAAAACGCTGGCGCTGAAAATCTGTTTTTTTATCATAACAATGCGGACAACTCACCCCCCGCACATATTTTTCACTTTGTTTATCTTCTTCGGTAATCGGCAACCGACAGGCATGACACTGGTCATACGAGCCTTTTTCCAGTTGCTGGTTAACGCTTACCCGGTTATCAAAAACAAAACATTCTCCCTGCCACAAAGATTCTTCTGCCGGCACGGTCTCCAGGTATTTTAAAATACCACCCTGTAAATGATACACCTCATCGTAGCCCTGCTCTTTTAAAAACGCTGTCGACTTTTCACACCGAATACCGCCGGTACAGAACATCGCCACTTTTTTCTGCTTTGCCGGGTTCATTTTATTTTTTACATAATCAGGGAACTGGCGAAAAGTCTCCGTTTCAGGATTAATCGCGTTTTTAAACGTACCAATAGCCACTTCATAATCGTTACGGGTATCAACCAGCACAACATCCGGGTCAGAAATCAGCGCATTCCAGTCTTCGGGTTTAACGTAGGTACCAACAACTTTATTCGGATCGATACCGGTGATGCCCATGGTAACAATTTCTTTTTTCAGTTTTACCCGGGTGCGATAAAACGGCATCGCCGTGTCATAAGATTCCTTGCTTCTTAAATCTTTTAAGCGCGTATCCGAGCGTAACCAGTCATGCAATTTGTTAATCGCCTGCGCTGAACCGGCCACCGTACCATTAATGCCTTCACTGGCCAGCAGCAGTGTACCGCGAATATCGTTTTCCATCATAAAGTCATATAACGGCTGACGTAACGCTTTATAGTCATCGAGCCTGACAAAATGATAAAGCGCAGATACAACGATTGCTTGCACGGGAGCGAGAGACATAATATTTTCCTGTTAACCGGCTGAAACGCCACAAATACGGGTAGCAATAGACAAAACTCAAAGCTTATTTTACCCGATTTTTGATACCCATACATAACAATATACTGCCGTAACGAATGGCTCACATCGACCAGAAAGAGAAGTTGTAAGTTAAAAGTTAAAAGTTATAAGTAGAAAGTCAAAAACTGGATAACCTTATGTTTAACAAGCTTCTTTTGATTTATGTTTTTAAACTTACAACTTGTAACTTAAAACTTGCAACTTCTCT
>JAJRUQ010000196.1 GCA_024277705.1 Gammaproteobacteria bacterium | reverse complement strand
GAGGTTCCCTAGATAAGAGTATTTAATGTTTTTCTCGCAGAGACGCAGAGTGCGCAAAGAAAAGCAAAAAATCATTTAACTGTCATCCTGAGCGAAGCCGAAGGATCTTAAACATTTATAGGTAGTGCCGGCAGCGAGAGTATTCAGTCTTACTGGTTGTTATCAAGATAAGCGCTTGCCTCAGCATTATCCGGTTCTCTCATTAATACTTTTTTATATGCTTCACTGGCAACTGAAGCATCACCCTGTTTCGCTTTCGCATGTGCAAAATATGCAAGTGTGGCGGCATCACTGGGATATATTGTTGTTAATTCACCCGCATGCCTGTTTAAAGTGTGCCATTTTTTTGTATTTTTTTCAGCCTGCATCAAACGCTCATGAGCCGTATAGTTCCAGTCAGACTTGATCAGTACCTGCCGGGTGTAGATCTTTACCTGCCGCCATCGTTGTTGTGCGATATACGGCAGGGTGATCCCCAGCTTGGCATCAAGCGATTTGTTATTTAACTTGATTGCTTTCTCATAATACTTGATCGATTCATTATAGTTTCCCTGCATATATTTCAGGTAAGCATAACGCAGAAGTGCATATTCATCGTTCGATACAGTCCATGGTTTGATGGCAGCAGCAGCTTTTTCGTAATCACCATCTTCTTCAAATTGCTGTGATTGTTTCCACACAGAATCTTTTGCATTACATAACGGGGACAAAAAAACCAGCAAGGCAAAGATATAAATTTTACTTTTCATCGTAGTGTTCATCTTCATGGTGTTTATATTCAAGGTTCGCTTCTTTTATCAGGTTCGTAGCTACCAGTGTTTGCTTAAACTGATATGCAGGTATTGCCGGTAATACTCATTATCGATTATTACATTGTTAGTAAACTTTTCGACGCCGGCGATCAGGTCGACATAAAAATTTTCACCGGGGCGCCAGCCGAGGCCCAGCAGAACTGATTCCTGTTGTACGCCTTCGAGGTTATAGATATAGAATGATTCGTTATCGACTGCAAAAATACGTTTGCCTGCCAGCACGTCGATATAGAGATTGTTCACGCCAAATATAGTGCTTGGCTCAAACCAGTGCTGCCACTTTATCCTTGCTGAGAGTAATGAGTCTTCACCCTGTGATAACAGCTTGTTGCTGGACTGGATAAGGTAAGCATTAAATTGCAGCCAGTCAGAATCTTCGTTAAAACCAAAGCCGATCGAAGGTGCATATTGCTGAATAACGAGGTTACGTCTGTCCGTATAGTCTGAGCGGGTATATTCAAAAGCCGCGGACAGGCTTTTATCGTAGCGGGTATAAGAAATCTTCGGGGCGAAAATTAGAATATCACCTGACAATATTGCCGGTGCGCTGTTTGTTATGCCATGCGTAACAAGTTGCGCAGTGACTTTTCCGCCCAGGACATCATTGTAAAAGTTATATTGAAAGCGCCCGGAAAACATATCCTGCGTTACATCATATGCGTCAGCATCTGCATTTTTAAAATTTATTCTTAAATGGTTGTATGCAAAAGCAAAACTGTATATGTCGATGTAGTCTACATTTAACAGTGCGCCACCAGAATAAAAATTATCCCTCAATATCGAACCGGAATATTGGCCTGCATCAGCATCCGCCTTCGCTTCTACATACCATCGCTCACCCGCGTTGACGCCCTGTAGCAGCATGCTGGACAGAAACAGTACTGATGCTTGTACAAACTTTTTCATCGTATTACTAAAGCCGGGCTCTGGGAAAGCATAAGTACATATTGCTGTGCAACAAAATATCAGACAGGATATTAACATTCCTGATGCGCTAATACTTGCTAATATGCCAACAGGGTACCCCGGTAATGAGGTGGTTACCTGTTTTTTCTACTGAGAAAAATATTATGATTAAGGTTTTCCCAACAATGACAGCGGTTATTCTATTATCGGCATGCTCGAATGAAATAATAATTAAACCAGTGCCGGTAACCAGTTATACACGAGTAAATAAAGCGCTGGATGGTTGCGATAATCTTGGCCAGGTCAAGGTTGAATATGAAGCAAATACAGGCCTCAGTCAACGGGAGAACAGGTTGCAGGCGCAGGCGTTATTAAAGCAGTATGCATACGATGAATACCGGGCAAATAATATCGTAATCCTGCATACCCGGTACACTGAAGGTGCCTACAGAGAAAAGGATATCGTTAGCGGTCGGGGTGTCGCTTACATGTGTTACGATTCTGAAGAATAACCAGTAGTGCTGCCAGGTACAAAATTTACCGTAGTCGCGCAATACTGGATCACATTCTGTATTTATAATTGTTAAGCCAGGCCGTGTTCGACTCAGACTTAATCAGAACTTCCCTAGATATCCGGTGTTTTTTCACGGTGTCAGGAAAAGCATTGTGCACTTTTTTTGGACATATGCGCGAGGCCTTTTAAGGCTTCGACCGGTTCGTCTTTTTTGTTGGGTGATGCAGTCAGTGCATTGCTGGCAGTGAATGGTGAAAGTGCCAGTAATAGCAATGTTGCCTTTAACCGGCTCCGGTAAGAGCAGTGAAAATTCATGAATAACGTCATATTACGTGTTTTTATAAAAGTGAAAGCCGGTTCTCTGCTCATGTCGCAGCAATGCCCGTAGTAATTATCATGCTTTAATTTTATAAGCAGGAGATGCTGTAAAACGTTGTTTAATATAGGTTTATGCTTTTAAGGCGTTTGAGTATTCAGGCAGCGTCAATTATTGACTATTTCCTGGCGTAATATTATGGGTATTGACACAGCACAAAGGGTACGAAAGGCGACTGTAGTATTAATTTACGGGTAAATATTTCACACAAATATAAGTACATTATTATATAATTAAATATAAATCACTAAATAGCCTGTTTCATCATTCGTAGCTGTCTACGCCATTATCAGTGGCAAGCACCCTTTTTGTATTTTTGACAGCGCGGCTTTATTAATCAAAAAAATAACTGAATAACATCAGGTGAGAATCATGCCAGAAAATAAAGATATTACTGAGTCTGCAGCTAAAGAAGCGGGTAAGAGCACAGTTAAAAAATCAGCACCCGCTAAAAAAACTGCCGTAAAAAAGAAAGCCAGTGTAAAGAAAACCAGTGTTAAGAAAAAAGCAGCGGGTAAAAGCTCTGCTCATACTCCTTCAGTTCAGGCTTCTTCAGCTGAGCCGGAGATTAAATTCATCATCGAAGAGATGAACGATCAGCGCAAGATCCGTGACCGGCAAATATCATCCCTGATCGAAGAGGTGCGTGAAGGTTTCAGTATCCTGTCTGATAACTCGAGTAAGCAGGGTGAAGAACACCAGAAAGAGATGACCGGCTTGTACCAGTCGCTGCAGAATACCTTTGGCAGGATCAAGGATGACAGCAACGAAAGTGAAGATCTTAATCTGAATATTTTCAAAAGCCTGTCTGATTCGATTAAAAATGATCATGAACAGACGTTGAAAGAGATAAACGAGCAGGGAAAACTTCAGGATAAAAAGATCGAACATATGTCCAGGATGCTGGAGCAGCGCACGATCCGAAATCGCTGGATCGCGATTCCCGGCGTTATCATCGCCATGGTAGGCGTGTTCTATATGTTTTACGTGGTGACGATAATGGAGTCAGCCATGTCTAATATGTCGGCGAATATGCACCTCATGCAGAAAGATGTCGGCAGCATGTCAGTGAATATGGGTGACATGACCAAGGGTATTACTTCGATAGATAATAATATGAAACAGCTGAATGGTAACGTGGCGCAGATGTCAAAAGACCTGAATGTGCTGACGCATAATGTCGCGCCAGCAATGAGAGGTATGAGAAATGTGATGCCGTGGTCCCCTTGATGCATTAGCGGTTGTGGCTGCTACAATCTTATAACCGGTAGTTTCTGACGATTTAATAGAATAAAAATCATAAAAGTCTGTCTTATTACTAATCATTTATAAAAGGGTTGTGTGTCTCATGAATAAGTTTTTATCTGTTTTAAAAATGCTGCCATTGATTATTACGTCTACATCATATGCCGCAACCGTTAATCTAAGTTCGGTCAGTGAAGGCGGCAGCAGTGACTTTTCAGGTGAGCTGCTTGAGAGCCGTTGTGCAAAAACAGGTGTGGTAATGTTTCATGGTCGGGGTTCATCACCACGCGGCCCGGTAGTTGAAGAGTTGCGCGCCTCATTGAACCGTGCCGGGTATACAACTCTTTCGATCGAGAACCCGATACCATCGAATGGTCAGACGGACTTTAACAGTTACATAAATGAGGCCGGAGTGGTTTTTCCTGAAGCTTATGCGCGAATGCGTGCTGCCATAAACCATCTGCAGTCACTGGGTGTTGAGGAAGTTGTTATTGCGGGTTTCAGCCTGGGCTCAAGATTTGCATCGGCTCATGCTGCACGCGGACAGATCAATGAGCTTCCGGTTCTCGGGCTGCTGGGCATCGGTATGTATGGCACCGGTATCGATCCGCTGAATGTATCGTTTACGCTGGATGAAGTAAGTGTGCCGGTACTGGATATCTATGGTGATGTTGATACCAACGCTGCGGGTACTGCAGCTAACAGGCTTAACGCTTATAACTCAGGCCCCGGCTTAAGTTATACGCAATTGGCGCTTACCTGCATCGCAGGTACTAACTGTCATCAGCTTGAAGGTATAAAAGGCAATGACAGCATGCCGTTAGAGTTTAACGTCAGTGCCTGGATGCAGGCGGTAGCACCAGCGTCGACGATTACGGATTGTGGAGTAAATCCTCCGGGCCCGATAGTCGCACCTGAAGCTATCCCCGATGCTGGTGCATTAAATGCATATCTGTCGTTATTTCTGATGTTTGTTTTTTTCACGCTTCGTGGTGATTGCTTCAGAAAACGGTAGCTGTCAGATATCTTCGAACACGGTAACTGTGAACAGGACTCTTACAGAATCATCTACGTGTTTCCTGTCGATGTAGGCGATACCTGACGGTGTGCTAGATACCCAGCTCAACACATCTTTATGGCTGTTCAGCTCTTTGGGTGAGCCTTTCTTGCCGATGGCTGTTTTTCTCGACCAGTATCGCCTATGTCTTTTCTCTTCCATTTTCAGGATATATTCAAAAAAGTATTTTCGGTCAGGGCTGCCTTTTGCGTGATTCAGCGGTACAGCTTTATGGCCGCTGGGAAAAGTCAGATTCTCTCTGAGGAATAACTCTCTGACCATTTTTTCATCGAGTTCACCGCCCTGATATCCCGGATGGGCAATGATGGCCAGATCAGCGGCAGCTGTTGCACTGCCTGTCATGATCAGCAGTGTGAGAAATGTTCTTAATATCTTAAACATGCTGTTTTTCTCCTGTATCTTAAAGAGACTAAAGTGCAGTTTGATAAATTTAAGGTGGCGTATTCGGTGTGCGTATTTTATCAGCAAATATCCGTTATAAAGTTTGTAGCATTAAAAGTGAATACCGATGCAATATTAAGGTGGCATCGGTATTCATTCATAAGTATCTATACGTCGTTAAAGTCACGAACTGTAAATAATACTTTTACTGTTCCGTCGACTTTACTGGCGTCGATATAACCGATACTGCCGGGTGTCGTTGCGATCGATTTTAAAACAGCTTCATGAGAGTTTAATTCAACCGGAGAGTTTCCAGCGCCGACAGAGATTTTACGTTTCCAGTGCCGTTTATGCCTGGACTCGGGCATGCTCAGTACCAGTGCGAAAAATTCTTTTCGGTCCGGGCTGCCAACGCTGTGATTGAATGGTACGGCGTGGTTGCCATTAGGGAAAGATTTGCGTTCGCCCAGGAACAGTTTTCTTACATTATGAGTATCAAGTGTACCGGTGTCAGAATCAGGGTGGCCGATAATTGCCAGATCCGCAATTGCAGTATTGCTTGCGATAAGTAAAAACAGTGCGGTTGTAAGGCGAAATTTAGTTAACATGTGATTTTCTTGCTCCAAAAAATATCAATAAGTTAAGGCGCCACCTGAGACAGGTAGAGCATGTTTAGAGTTTTTTTTAAAACATTTGGATTTATGCCAGTGCCGGATGTCGCCGCCAGAGCGGTTTTTCCAGTATGGCTAAGTGATCGCTGGTCTGTGTATCGGGTCAAATAATCGAGCTTTTTTTAAGCTGAAATCAATTTAATCCGGCAGACAAAAGCGCAAATCATTGAGGGATAAGTATATTCTAATATTGCAGTAAAGCCAGTAAAGTGAGCCAGACGGTATGAAAACGTCGATGAAAGGTGGTTTTTCTCCGTTTTTGCGTACTAG
>JAJRUQ010000195.1 GCA_024277705.1 Gammaproteobacteria bacterium | reverse complement strand
TTAATTCATTATGTTGCCGCCATTGAGGGGATCGAACGTATTCGTTTTACCACGTCTCACCCGATGGAATTTAATGATGATCTGGTAGCGGTTTATGCACAGGTGCCTGAACTGGTCAGTTTCTTACATCTGCCGGTACAGAGTGGTTCGGATAAGGTGCTGGCGGCGATGAAGCGCGGACATACTGCCGGGCACTACAAGGATATTATTCAACGTCTGCAAGTGGCGCGACCCGATATTTCCATCTCCTCTGATTTTATTATCGGCTTTCCGGATGAAACGGATGAAGACTTTGCTGATACCATGAAATTAATTGAAGACATTGGTTTTGACCAGTCATTCAGTTTTATCTACAGCGCAAGACCGGGAACACCGGCTGCTGCATTGTTTGATAGCACTACCGATTTAATCAAAAAACACCGCCTGGGTATTCTGCAAAGTGTTATCACTGCCAATGCTGCGGCGATCAGCAAACAAATGATCGGTTCAGTGCAAGTTGTGCTGGTCGATGGCGTTTCACGAAAAAGTGACAGCCAGGTTTCCGGGCGCACTGAAAATAACCGGGTGGTTAATTTTACCGGCGGTAAAGAATTAATCGGACATTTTGTTGATGTGAAAATTACCGATGCCTGGACAAATTCTCTTCAGGGTGAGTTCATTGCGATTTCTGCGATTGACCGCCCTGAACAGAATGAACGGCAAACAAAGCAAGCTAAAAGTAAACTTGCGTGATGTTTTTAAGTCGTACAGTTAATGTCTGGAACTGAATATATAATGCCTTTGTCATCTGCTGAAAAATCTATTAACAGTATTCAATTTGATTTGCTGCCCGTGGATAACCAGCGGCTGGCTAATTTGTGCGGACCGGTCAACCAGAATATCAATCAACTTGAAGTATTTTATGATGTCAAAATAAAATGTCGCAGTAACCAGTTTGAAATTACCGGTGAAGGTCGTTACCTGAAGATGGTGAAAAGTGCTATTCAGACATTGTATAACGTTGCCGGTAATGAGGCTTTGTCATCGGCAACGGTGCAACTTTATCTGAATGATAACGTTGCTGACAATAATGCGATGAGTGACGATAAACTGATTTCACCAGGTATCAGTACAACCAACCGGCGTGGAAAAATAAGTGGCAGAGGTTTGAGCCAGCAGCAGTATCTGGCACAGATTAAAATGCATGATTTAACGATAGGGGTGGGTCCGGCAGGTACAGGTAAAACCTATCTGGCGGTTGCCAGTGCCGTTGAAGCACTGGAAAATGACCTGGTTGATCGCCTGATTTTAGTACGGCCTGCGGTAGAAGCTGGTGAACGATTAGGTTTCTTACCGGGGGATCTGGCGCAAAAAATTGATCCTTATCTGCGCCCTATGTACGATGCATTATTTGAAATGATGGGGCAGCAAAAAGTTGCCAAGTGTATTGAAAGAAATATTATTGAAATAGCACCGCTGGCATATATGCGCGGACGAACATTAAATGACGCTTTTATTATTTTAGACGAAGCGCAAAACACAACGATAGACCAGATGAAAATGTTTTTAACACGTATAGGTTTCGGCTCAAAAGCCGTTGTTACCGGTGATATAACGCAAGTAGATTTACCTCGTGAGAAAACATCTGGTTTACGCCATGCCTTAAAGTTATTATCAACTATTGATGATGTCGGTATTACCCAGTTTAAAAAAGGTGATATCGTGCGCCACCCTCTGGTAAAAAAGATTGTTCATGCCTATGAGAAGGATGAGTCGGAATAGCTGTTTATCAAGCTGCAGTAGTTCTGCCGGGTAACGCGACAATGGATAAAGAATTATGGCAATAATAGTTGATGTAATACTATCAGACGATATCAATGCTGATGATGATGAGGTGCCCGAACCGGCATTATTGCAGTCATGGGCATCGGCTTCCTGTCTTGATTGTTCGGCGAAAAAATCAAACGTAAAAGATATCGATCTCACTGCTCCCGGTGTTAGTATCCTGATCTCAAGTCCGCGGGAAATTCAGCAGCTCAATAAACAGTATCGTGAACAAGACAAAGCAACCAATGTTCTGTCTTTCCCTATGCAATTGCCCGATGATGTTGATGTTCAGTTATTGGGCGATATCGCGTTATGTGCTGCGGTAATTAATGAAGAAGCGCAGCAACAGAATAAACCGGCAGAGGCTCACTGGGCTCATATGGTGGTGCATGGTATGTTGCATCTTCAGGGGTACGATCATATCAATACGAATGATGCTGAAGAAATGGAAGCACTGGAAACTGATATTTTAAATACACTTGGTTTTGGTAACCCTTATGAATAAAAAGAGCAAGACAAACTGGTTTGCTGTGCTAAAAGAAAAGTTTACCGGGCCGACAGATGAGCGTGCGCAATTAATGCAGCATTTACGTGATGCACAAAGAAAAGGGGTAATCAACCTTGATGCACTGATGATGATAGAAGGCGTGTTTCAGGTTTCTGAAATGCAGGTGCGCGATATCATGGTGCCGCGTTCACACCTTGTCGTCATTCAGGAAAATATGGGGGTTGAGGATATGCTGTCAATAGTTGCGAATTCCGGTCATTCACGTTTTCCTGTTGTTGATGAAAGTATCGATGAAGTAGTGGGTATTTTATTAGCCAAAGATTTAACGCATTACCATGATGAAAAAAGTCGCAAAGCTTTTGAGTTAAAGGATATTTTACGTCCTGCTGTTTTTGTACCGGAAAGCAAGCGTCTGAATGTTTTATTAAAAGATTTTCGTGAAAGCCGAAACCATATGGCAATGGTTATTGATGAATATAGCGGGGTTGCCGGTCTGGTTACCATTGAAGATGTACTTGAGCAGATTGTGGGTGAAATTGATGATGAACATGATGCGGCAGATGTTATTAATATTCGACGTAGTGGTTTGCAGCGCTACAGTGTCCGCGGCTTAACCCCAATTGATGAATTTAATCAGTATTTTGATTCAAAGTTAACGCATGATAAATTTGAAACGATTGCCGGTCTGGTGATGTATGAACTGGGGCATGTTCCTGAACGTGGCGAGGAAGTAAGCATCGGCTCGTTTCATTTTAAAATAATAAGTGCAAACTCCCGTCGGGTGAACAGTTTACAGGTGAGTCTGCTTTCTGATGAAAATTCGCAGGAAGATGACCAGCTGGCAAATACAGCAAACGCGAGAGTGGAACATGCTTCTGCTGACAGTAATATAAAGCCGGATAAAGCCAGGCCAGTTTAAGGACACATATGCTAGATAAACTGACGCAAATGCTGCGTAGATATTACTGGGCGCTGCTAAGCTTGCTTGCTGGCGCTTTAACCACCCTGGCGTTTGCGCCTTTTGATATCAGCGCCCTGGTCTTTTTAACCCTGGCGCTGGTATTTTATTTGTGGAATAAGCTGCCGGCCAAACAGGCAGCGGTGAGTGCGTGGTTATTTGGTCTGGGTTTGCAATGCAGTGGTGTTAGCTGGATTTATTACAGTTTGCATGTTCATGGCAATGCCCCGGCTGTTTTTGCCGCGCTTTTGATTTTTTTACTGTGCAGTTATCTGAGCCTTTATACCGGCCTGGCAGCGTATTTTATCAATCGCTTTCTGCCTGCGCGTTCGAACTTGCGGCTGCTGGTTTTTTATCCGGCAAGCTGGCTTGTTTTTGAATGGTTACAGGGTTATGTGATGACGGGCTTTGCCTGGATGCAAATTGGTTACACCCAGATTGATTTACCTTTATCGGGTTTCGCACCGCTACTGGGTAATCATGCCGTGGGTGCACTGGTCGCTGTAACGGCGGGTGCAATAGTATTGTTACTGAGCCATGGCAGAGCTTTTAATATCAGGTTTGTCAGCCTTGTTGCTATATCATTGTCAGTATTGTGGCTGGCGGGTGGATATTTAAAAACGGTCAACTGGACGACAGCGTATGGTGATGCCATTACAGTGAGTGTGATTCAGGGGAATATTGCACAAAAAGATAAATGGAAAGCACGGATGCGGCAGCCGACAATGAATCTTTATCGGGATTTGTCACTGGCGCAGAAGGATGTTGACTTGATCGTCTGGCCGGAAACCGCGGTGCCTGATTACTGGTATCGTGTGATGCCTTATATTCAGCAGTTGCGCCGTGATATGCAGGCCATTGATAGTGATCTGTTGCTGGGAATTTTTGTTAAAAATGAAGACAGCAAGTTATTAAACAGTGTTATGAGCATTCATGGTGGCCCGCAAAATGGCAACCTTAATGGCGTATACAACAAACGCCATCTGGTTCCTCTGGGGGAGTTTATTCCTTTACGGTTTTTAATTGAGTTTTTTAATAAATTTGTAAAAATCCCCATGTCTGATATTGCTTCTGGCGATGATGAACAGCCTTTATTAACTGTTGCCGGTGTACCGGTGGGTATAACCATCTGTTTTGAAGAGGCCTTTTCCCGGGATTTAATCAAGGATTTACCCGAGGCAAAAATACTGGTGAACGTTAGTAATGATGCCTGGTTTGAAAATTCACATGAGCCGCATCAGCACCATGCTATTGCCCGTATGCGCGCACTGGAAACCGGACGTTATATGATTCGTTCGACCAATACCGGCATTACCTCCATAATCGGGCCGCACGGTGATGTCATTCAACAATTACCGCAATTTGAAGTCGCTGTACTCAAGGCTGAAGTGCAGCCACTCAGCGGAATGACACCGTTTGTTCGATGGGGGGACTGGTTGATGGTGGGGTTCAGTTGTATGTTATTGCTGGCTTTTGCAGTTTCAAACCTGAAGTGTTATCCGCGAGCGCCGGAAAATGACATTGATAAGGACTGAGATAGATACTGTTTTATCTGAACTGTTCCAGTTCCTGACGGGTAATGTCGGCCACTGACAGAAACGTGTTGATGACCTTGCGTTCGATGATTTCAATGTCCAGTGATAACCAGTCAAAAAAATCGGCGCTGTTTTCCATCATATATTCAGCCGCATCATTAATGTCACGTTTGATATATTCCCCTATTTCATAGATTTCTTCGGCGCTAACCTGGCCATTACGCAGTACTTGTCGTTTTGATACATCTAATGCCTTTTGTAGTGTGACATAGGGCAAGTCAGATGGCTTAAATATGTTTTGCATCTCCTGTATCATCTGGTTATAGGCTGTAATCAGGTGGTTTGCTGATTTTTTCTGTAGCTGTATCATCGTTTATCCCTGTTCATATATGCAGAAGCTTGTGTTTTGCAGTGTTGTTTGAAAAATCCATTAAAATCACCGGTGTATCTGGTAAAAATACACTGTCAGAGTAAAGGAGTCCTTTATGTGACCCCTGCGCTAGTGTATCCTCACGTCCTGATATAAATTTGTATAAACCGGCCATATGCAATAGTTATAGCCCAGAATATTTTGTCATGTGCAGCCATCCGACGAACTGCAGTAAATAAGTTAAAACCGTTATGAATGAAGAATATCAAGCTCAGCAAATAGAACAAACCGTACAAAAAAACTGGGATGAGAAATCCGTTTTTAGTGTGCAGGAAGAACCTGACAGAGAGAAATTTTATTGTCTGGCCATGTTTCCCTATCCCAGTGGAAAACTGCATATGGGGCATGTGCGTAACTATTCTATTGGCGATGTGATATCACGTTTTCAGCGGATGTCAGGTAAAAATGTTCTGCAGCCAATGGGCTGGGATGCTTTTGGTTTGCCGGCAGAAAATGCGGCGATGAAGAACAAGGTAGCACCCGCAAAATGGACTTATGAAAATATCGACTATATGCGTGAACAGCTGAAACGACTGGGTTTTGCTTATGACTGGACGCGTGAACTTGCTACCTGTAAACCCGATTATTATCGCTGGGAACAATGGTTGTTTACCCGTTTATATGAAAAAGGTCTGGCCTACAAAAAAACGGCAGGGGTAAACTGGTGTCCCCATGATCAGACGGTTCTGGCGAATGAGCAGGTTATCGATGGTAAATGCTGGCGTTGTGATACCGATGTGGTGCGTCGTGAAATATCCCAGTGGTTTTTAAAAATAACCGATTATGCTGACCAGTTATTAGATAATCTTGATGAATTGAACGGCTGGCCGGAACAGGTACGTACCATGCAGCGTAACTGGATCGGTCGTTCTTTTGGTGTTGAACTGCAATTTGAGGTTGCCGGTGAAACACCCTTAAGTGTTTATACCACACGTGCCGATACCTTGATGGGTGTTACTTATGTGGCAGTAGCAGCAGAGCACCCTCTGGTAAAAAAAGCAGCACAGAGTAATACTGAACTACAGGCTTTTATAGATTCATGTAAAACCAGCAGTGTTGCCGAAGCCGATGTGGCCACCATGGAAAAGAAAGGTATGGCAACAGGTTTTATGGCAATCCACCCGTTATCGGGTGAGTCGGTACCGGTTTGGGTCGCGAATTTTGTGTTGATTGATTACGGTTCAGGTGCGGTGATGTCGGTACCTGCACATGATATTCGTGATTATGCCTTTGCCAGAACTTACGGTTTACCTGTCAAACAGGTTGTTTTTCCAGCCGATGGCAGTTATGTTACGGTAGACAAAGAAGCCTATGTGGAAAAAGGCGTGTTAAAAAACTCAGCCGAATTTGATGGTTTAAGTTCCGCGCAGGCGGTGGATGCCATTGCTGCAAAGCTGGAAACGCTGGGCAAAGGCGAAAAGCAGACCAACTACCGTTTACGCGACTGGGGCGTTTCACGGCAGCGTTACTGGGGGACGCCGATTCCGATTATTCACTGTGACAAATGCGGTACTGTTGCTGTGCCGGAAGATCAGTTGCCGGTTATTCTACCGGAAGATATTGAATACGGGGATGATGTTGGTTCACCGATTAAAAAAATGCCGGAATTTTATGAAACCTGTTGCCCGCAGTGTGGTGGTAACGCAGAACGTGAAACTGATACCTTTGATACTTTCTTTGAGTCATCCTGGTATTACGCAAGGTTTGCCTGTGCTGATGCAGAATCAATGCTGGACAAACGTGCCAATTACTGGGCACCTGTTGATCAGTATATTGGTGGTATTGAACATGCCGTATTACATTTATTGTATGCCCGTTTTTTCCATAAATTAATGCGTGATGAAGGTCTGGTAGATAGCGATGAACCGTTCAAACAGTTGTTAACCCAGGGCATGGTTTTGAAAGATGGCAGTAAAATGTCTAAATCAAAAGGTAATACGGTTGACCCGCAGCCATTAATTGAAAAATACGGCGCGGATACGGTTCGTTTGTTTATTCTGTTTGCAGCCCCCCCCGAGCAATCTCTGGAGTGGAGTGATGAAGGGGTTGAGGGTGCCTCACGTTTTCTGAAGCGTTTATGGAAACTGGTCTATACACATTCAGCGTCTTTACCTGCCGACACAACGCTGGATGTTGAGAATCTGTCTGCGGCGCAAAAAAATATGCGGCGTAAGTTGCATGAAACAATCGCTAAAGTAAGTGATGATGTCGGCCGGCGGCACACATTTAATACCGCCATTGCAGCGGTTATGGAGCTGATTAACGAGTTAGCTAAGTTTGATGACAGCAGTGAGCAGGGTGTTGCGGTTTCACGGGAAGTGATAGAAAGTGTGGTGTTATTATTAGCACCGGTGGTGCCGCATATTACGCAACAGTTATGGCATGATCTGGGGCATGATGCACTGATTGTGGATGCGCCATGGCCGCAGTGTGATGAGTCTGCTCTGGTTCGTGATGAAGTCGAACTGGTGGTTCAGGTGAATGGCAAGCTGCGTTCCAGAATTAATGTTGCGGCAAATGCAGACAAGGAAGACATTGAAGCTGCGGCACTGGCTGATGACAAAATTATAACGAATATAGCCGGTAAAACCGTTCGAAAGATTATTGTAGTACCCGGGCGACTGGTTAATATTGTAGCGAATTAAAGGATATAAGAAGATGATTTTTCTGTCCGCCGGGAGCCGGTCAATGTGTTTACCTTCGGTCAAGGTAAAACGGGTTGCATTCGTTATGTTGTTGCTACTGGCAATACATGCCTGCGGTTTTCAGCTGCGTGGATCAATCAATGTATCCGATGACATAGCGCCGGTTTATCTGCAACAAAACAGTTTTTTTGAGTTAGCCCGGGAAGTTAAAAGTTTGCTGCTCAGTAATAAAATAGAGATAGTGGACGACACGTTACTTGCAAAAACACAGTTAACTTTATTGACTGAAGAAAAAGCATCACGTGTACTATCGGTGGATGCCCGCGGTCAGGCACAGGAATATTTATTAACTTACAAAGCAGATATCCTGATAAAAGCAGAGACGACGGAAGAAATTCGTGAAACCGTGGTTGTGCGACGTGACCTTGTTTTTGATAGTGCAGCGGTTCTGGGTTTTGCAAACGAAGCCAATATTATATATAAGGATATGCGTAAACAGGCCGCGCGTTTAATTCTGCTAAAACTGCAGGCACTGGTTCGTAATGCTGAACCAGCAATCACGGATGCCATTACTACGGAACCTGCGGCTATGGAAGCGGATACGACTGAGCCGGTTGCGACTGAACCGGCTGCTACTAAACAAAGGAATCCTGAAGCTGATTACTGATGAATGTCCGTCCCGACCAGTTGCCAGCCTTTGTTGCAAAAAAACTTTATCCTGTTTATATGGTGAGTGGCGATGAACCACTGCAGCAAATGGAGTGCCTTGACCTGTTAAGAACTTATTTGCGTGAGCAGGATTATCTGGAACGTGAAGTACTGGATGTGGATGCGCAGTTTGACTGGTCACGTTTACAGGAAGAAACCGCAAACATGTCACTGTTTTCAAACCGGCGAATTATTGAGCTGCGTCTGCCTTCGGCTAAACCGGGACGGCAGGGATCGCAACTTTTAAAAGAGTATTTGCAGAATCCTGCAGAAGATATTGTACTGCTTATCAATGCCGGTAAGGTTGACGGTAATGCAAAAAAATCAGCCTGGTTTAAAGCCATCGATCAAAACGGCCTGATGGTGCAATGCTGGCCGGTTCCCCTGGATAAATTATCCGCCTGGTTGAAACAGCGGTTTCTCAAGCGTGATATGCAGGCTGATAATGAAGTGCTGTCTTATGTCAGCCAGCATGTTGAAGGCAACTTGCTGGCGGCAGATCAGGAAATAGAGAAACTGTACCTGTTACTGGGGCCGGGAAAAATCAGTTATGCCGATGTTGCTGATGCTATTACCTCGCAGTCGCGTTTTAATGTGTTTGAACTGGCCGATATGCTGCTACAGGGTAACAGTAAACGGGTAATAAAAATTATCAGTGGTTTAAAAGCAGAAGGTATTGCACCGGTTCTGATTAACTGGGCGTTAACGAAAGATATCAGGTTACTGCTGCAGGCATCAAAGGATGCCGGCTCTGCTGAATATTTACTAAAACGCTCTGGTGTCTGGCACAGTCGTATCCTGATGTTTAAAAATTGTTTATCCAGGCATCGTCAGCGCTCTTTTCAGTTATTGCTGAAAAGGTGTGCCTATATTGATGCGGCCAGTAAAGGGGTGGTTGAGGCAAATGTCTGGGATGAAATTGAAACCTTATGTGTGCGTATGGCCGGAACCAGCCGATAATCTCTAAACAAAGTCGTGAATGCAATAAAAAACCCGCAACAAAACAGCAGGTTTTTTATTGACTGACGAACCGTACAGCTTATTTGGCAGACGTTTTCTCGCTATCAATGACGCTGACAATGGCGCTTGGCTCGGGCTGTCGGCGGTCATCGGCAGTTTCGGTAATAAGTATTGCTGCGACCGCCATATTGATAATTGCTAAAGTTGCTAACATAATGTTCTCCGTATTACTTTCATTTATGTATAATGCATCACTATATTATAAAATACTAATATAGTAGTCAAGGTTTATACTGCTTAATGATAAAATTCCTTTTTTATCAATTGCTTGGGGTTTTTAATCAGATGTTGTCCGGTTGCGGAAATCTAAAATGAATGCTTAAGCTAGGAAGCAGATCATTATCGATATTAAGTGTCTCGTCAGAAGCACGCCATATCAGATATAATTGTATGATATTAATTGTGACGGCGGTGGTCTATATGTTTTGCAGAATTGACTGATAGTACTTGATTAAGACGATTGATAATAATCGTCGTTTTACCCTTAACCCCCCCCCAATCTGAAAAATCTGGTTTGAAAACTGAATTATGAATGCAAATATTGACATCCTGACTACCGATATAACAACTTATATGCATGCGCTGGGTGATGCCGCACGCAAGGCCTCAAGAGCTGTTAGCCGTGCGACTACCGCTCAGAAAAATCAGGCGCTTAATGAAATGGCCAACCGTATTATTGAGCGTGCAGCGCTACTGAAACAGGCAAATAGTCTTGATATGGCGGTAGGCAGGGAAAAAGGCCTGGATACTGCTTTGCTGGATCGTCTTGAACTCACCGATGAACGCATTCAGTCGATGGCGGAAGGTTTGCGCCAAATTGCTTCGTTAGCGGATCCTGTCGGGGTGATTGCTGATTTAGCCTACCGTCCTTCAGGTATTCAGGTCGGTAAAATGCGGGTTCCTCTCGGGGTGATTGGTATTATTTATGAGTCGCGACCTAATGTTACCGCTGATGCCGCTGGACTTTGCCTGAAATCGGGTAATGCTGTGATATTACGCGGCGGTTCCGAGGCGATTAATTCTAACCAGGCCATTGCTGAATGTATTAAAGCAGGTTTGCAGAGTGCCGCTCTGCCGGCGGCTGCGGTGCAGGTTATTGAAACCACGGATCGTGCAGCGGTAGGTGAAATGCTGCGCCTGAAGGATTCCATTGATGTCATTATTCCTCGCGGCGGCAAAGGTTTGATTGAGCGCATCAGTAATGAATCAGAAGTACCGGTGATCAAGCACCTCGATGGTATTTGCCATGTTTATATTGATGATGATGCAGATAAGGAAAAGGCGCTTAAGGTAGCGTTTAATTCCAAAACACAACGATACGGCACCTGTAATACCATGGAAACCCTGCTAGTGGCCAGAACAGTGGCGGCTGAGATACTGCCTGAACTGGCTGCCATGTATGTCGAAAAAGGGGTTGAATTGCGCGCTTGTGATTATACCTTGTCAATTTTAAGTGAGAAGAATATTGCAGTAATAGCAGCAACCGAAGATGACTGGGCGACAGAGTATCTGGCACCGGTACTGTCGATTAAAGTTGTGGATGATATTAATGCTGCCATTGCTCATATTAATCAATACAGTTCACAGCATACTGAGTCTATCATCACTGAAAACTATACTAAATCCCGCCAGTTCTTACGTGAAGTCGATTCCAGCTCGGTGATGGTCAATGCGTCTACCCGCTTTGCTGACGGCTTTGAGTATGGTCTGGGGGCTGAAATCGGCATTAGTACCGATAAATTACATGCTCGTGGTCCGGTTGGGCTGGAAGGATTGACCAGTCAGAAATATGTGGTGCTGGGTGATGGGCATATCCGGCAGTGAATAAGAGCTTAATGGCTTCAGTTTTTGCTTGTTCACTGGTTGCCATTCACTGTCCACCGCTTGTATAACGAAATGATTGGTATTTTCGGCGGCACCTTTGATCCGGTGCACTATGGCCATATCAAACCGGCATTACACGTTAAGCAGGTATTGAATTTATCGCAGTTACGTTTTATTCCTAACCGGGTTCCTCCACATCGTGAGGAACCATGGCTGCCGGTTGAGCAACGGCTGAAGTTACTGCAGTGTGCACTAAAAGACTATCCCGGTATTGTGATTGATGAGCGTGAATTAAAGCGTGAGGGTCCATCGTATATGGTCGATACCTTAAAATCATTAAAACATGACTTTGTCGGTGAAAGCCTGTGCCTGATTATCGGTATGGATGCATTTTCCGGTATCAGTCAGTGGCATCAGTGGCGGTCAATTTTTAAATATTGCCATCTGGTGGTAACCACAAGGCCGGGGTATGAGCAAACAAACATTGCTGAGCAGATGAATATTGATGATTATCGCTTTCTGGCGGATAAAATTACTACTCATGCAAAAACACTATCAGCCTCAGAAAATGGTAAAATCCTGTTACAATCGGTGCCACAGCTGGACATATCTTCCACTCAAATCAGGCACCTGTTCAATAGCGGGCTTGATCCGGGGCAGTGGATGCCAGAAGCCGCCTGTCTGCAGTTAATGAGGTATAAAACAGATGACAATTGATGAACTTAAAAAACTTGCGCTTGATGCATTGCACGACTTAAAAGCCAGTGATATCACCGTGCTGGATGTCAGAGATAAAACCACAGTAACGGACTGGGTGATTATTGCGACTGGATCATCCAGCCGGCATGTTAAGTCAATTGCCAACAGTGTCGCGGTTGCCGCGAAGGAGGCAGACCGGCCACCGCTGGGAACAGAAGGTGAAAATGAAGGCGAGTGGGTGCTGGTTGATCTGGGTGATGTTATTGTCCACGTTATGCAGCAGCAGACAAGGGATTTTTATGATCTGGAGAGTCTTTGGTCGCTGGATGCGCTTAATCGGCAGCAGCAAACCGGCGAATAAGCCTTTTCCGGTTTGCTATCAGCGGCTCGGGGCAATCAGAGAACCCCTGACAGAGGTATGATTTGCAGTGAAAATTAATTTGATCGCTATCGGCAACAAGATGCCAGACTGGGTAGAAGTTGCCAGTCGGGATTTTGTTAAACGGCTGCCGGCAGAAATCAAAATAAACGCCATTTTTCTGCCATTAATAAAACGTGGTAAAAATCCGGATATATCACGTATTGTGCGTGATGAAAGCAGAAAGCTGCTGTCTGCCGTGCCTAGGGATAATTTGCTGCTGGTACTGGATGTAAAGGGTAAACCGCTTTCAACGGTTAAGCTGTCTGTTATGCTGGATAACTGGTTACAGCAGTCACAGGATGTGTCGATTATTATTGGTGGCCCGGATGGTGTTTCTGATGAATTACTGTCGCAAGCCAGTGTAAAACTGTCCTTGTCCGAATTAACGTTTCCACATCCACTGGTTCGCGTCATTTTACTGGAACAAATTTATCGTGCGTGGAGCATTTTAAATAATCATCCCTACCATCGTGTTTAATGCCCTGTGCAAAATATTTTATTACCCGGGATTTATCGGTAGAAGATAGTCATGAATAACAAAACACAAATTATACTGGCATCGGCATCTCCCCGTCGTTATGAACTGTTGCAACAGATAGGTGTTACAAGCCTGGTGCAGGCTGTTGATATTGATGAAACTAGAAGAAGTGGTGAGTCTGCGCTGCAATATGTGCAACGGCTGGCACTGGAAAAGGCACAACGGGGGCAGGCAGTTATCGAAAATAAACAGGTTTTACCGGTACTTGGTTCCGACACTATCGTCGTTGTTGCCGGTAATATATTTGGTAAGCCCGCCAGTCGTCAGCAGGCCAGACTTATGTGGCAGCAGATGTCAGGTAATAAGCACGTGGTACACACCTCGGTGGCGGTGGTCAGCCGTGATAAAACCGTGGTTGATACCAGCAGTAGTCAGGTAGCATTCAATCATTTGAGTGCACAGGAAATAGACACTTATCTGGAGACTGGCGAAGCGGATGACAAGGCAGGGGCGTATGCTATCCAGGGTATGGCTGCGCAATTTGTTAAAAATATCAATGGCAGCTATTCAGGTATTATGGGCTTGCCACTGTTTGAAACAGCACAACTGCTGAAACAGTGTGGCGTAGATATCCTGCCACCCGTTTCAAAAATACAGGCATGAATAAATAAATTTGTACGGCCCCGGGCGGTTTTTGCATGCTCGCCTTTATATCAATACCGGTATCCATAAAAATTTTAAATAAACGAGTTGTTTATGAGTAAGGAAATATTAATTAACATTACACCGCAGGAAACGCGAGTTGCCATTCTTGAAAATGGTATGTTGCACGATCTGTATATTGAACGTAGTCGTAACCGCGGCCTGGTTGGTAACGTTTATAAAGGAAAAGTTGTGCGTGTGCTACCCGGTATGGAAGCAGCGTTTGTTGAAATTGGTCTGGAAAAAGCCGCTTTTTTGCATGTTTCTGACGTTGCACAAATAAGCAAAAATTCCAGTGAGCAGGTTCATATCGGCCAGTTATTACGAGAAGGACAGCAAATACTGGTGCAGGTTTTAAAAGATCAGCTGGGAACCAAGGGCGCCAGGTTAACCACCAATATAACCATTCCTTCGCGTTACCTGGTATTTATGCCAAATGCAGACAATATAGGTGTTTCCTCTCGTATTGAAAGTGAAAGTGAAAGAGAGCGTTTAAAGAATTACCTGCTTGAACAGGAAGATCGTATAAAGGATGCCGGTTATATTATTCGTACAGCGGCCGAAGTTGCTGATAAAGAAGCGATTGCCAGTGATATTAAATACCTGAACCGGCTGTGGGAGAATATTAATAATACTGCCGATGTTAAACCCGGTAATGTTGTGCATAAAGATTTACCGCTATACCTTCGCGTATTACGGGATATGGTTGATGAAGATCTTGAAATCATCCGTGTGGACTCGAGAGAAAAGTGTAATAACATGCTTGAGTTTGCCAATCGGTATGTACCGGAAGTGTCTGCATTCATTGAGCATTATCCCGGGGAACGGCCGGTGTTTGATCTGCATGCTGTTGAAGATGAGATCCAGAAAGGTCTGGAGCGAAAGGTTCAGTTGAAATCCGGTGGTTATCTGATTATTGACCAGACTGAGGCGATGACCACTATTGATGTTAATACCGGAGGATTTGTCGGTAGTCGCAATCTGGAGGAAACAATATTCAAAACAAATCTTGAAGCAGCACAGGGTATTGCCAGGCAATTACGGCTGCGTAATCTTGGCGGCATTGTTATTCTCGACTTTATCGACATGCTGGAAGAAGAGCATAAACGTCAGGTAATGCGAGCGCTGGAAAAGGCACTGGAAAAAGATCATGCCAGAACTTCCATAAGTGAAGTTTCTTCTTTAGGGCTGGTTGAAATGACTCGTAAAAGAACACGTGAAAGCCTGGAGCATGTGTTATGCGGAACCTGTCCTACCTGTGAGGGACGCGGTACGATAAAAACCGCTGAAACTGTTTGTTTTGAAATTTTCAGAGAAATATTACGTGAGGCACGATTATTTGATGCGAAAGAACTGCTGGTTCTGGCGGCACAGGATGTAGTTGATTTACTGGTTGATGAAGAATCAAGCAGTCTTGCGGAGCTGGAGGACTTTATCGGTATTCCGATCAAGTTTCAGGTTGAAGAATTGTTTACACAGGAACAATATGATGTGGTTATTTTATAGCAACGTTTTGTGATGTTATGTGTATACCTGTTCGATATAATAGCTTATCAATAATGGCTGAAACATATTCAGATTTATAATATTCATGCAATGGTTCTTACGTTTCAGAATTTGTATTATTATCTGCATCGCGGTTTTGCTGATTACAGCAGCTGTTCTGTTTAGTGCAGTACGGGCAGTTCTACCTTATACCACCGGTTATAAAAATGAAATCCAGCAGGAGATCAGCAACCAGATTGGTTTGCCTGTTGAAATTGATTCGATTGATACCGAAATATACTGGTTTACTCCTCGCCTGAAATTACTTGATGTCATTGTTTATGACAAACACCATATAAGCCCGCTTTTCAGTTTTAAAGAAGCCTTTGTCAGTCTCGATGTTATCGGCTCAATCCTGCGTCGTGAAATTATTGTTGATGATATCGGTCTGGTAAGAGCTGATATATCGATAGAGAAACTTTCACCAACAGAGTGGCTGGTTCAGGGTATTAAAATCAGTAGTAAAGGTTCTGCTGCTGAAGGCTCAAGTGAAGTACCGGATCAACTGATTTATATGATAATGAATTCCAGTTACTTGCTGCATGAGAGTAATATTTATTATCAGGATCATACCGGGGATAAGCTGAACCTGAAATTGCTTGATGTCAATGTTGATGTCAGAAACAGTTTTAATAATCATGATATAAAGCTGTCAATGAACTTGCCGGCAGCATATGGTGAAAGCCTTGCTATAGCGGCAAGCCTGCATGGTGATATTGACACGCTCGATGGTGATATTTATGTTGAAGCTAAACAGGTCAATGTCAGGCAGTGGAATAAAAAATTTAAATGGCTTGAATCCTTTTTAATTGATACAGTGGTTGATGTCGAGTTGTGGTCAAGACTTGATAAAAGCAGTATTCAGTCACTAACGGCACGTTTTGCTACTGGCAATATTCTTGTTAAAAATACAAAAACAAATAAAGCATGGATGACTGATTATTTGTCATCAAACCTGCAATATGTGAACAACGGAAAAAACTGGAAGCTGAGTATTGCTGATTTTTATTTTGGTGAAAAAGCTCAGCCACAATGGGGGCATGCTGTTGACATGCTGCTAGGCAGTGATGGAAATTCTTATTATTTCAGTGCTGATATGCTGCGGTATACAGATGTAAAAAATATTGCTGAAGCATTGTTGAGTGAAGAGCAGCTAAGTAACTTAAATGTTTTGGCTGATTATAAAATTCAAACCGATATATACAATATCTATTTACAGTTAAGTAAAGATTTCTCTGCAGAAAATTTTTTAAAAGGGGTGTATCTTGAAGCATCCGTCCATGATTTATCCATGGTGGATTTAAAAAATGACATTAAATTAAAAGGTTTTGATGCTTTAGTCTTAATTGAACAGGAGAAAGTACAGCTTGATCTAGTCACTAAAGATGCAAGCATTGATTTAAGTAATGTGTTTCGTGAACCTGTTTATGCAGCAATGCTTAGTGGCAAGCTGCAGTTACAACAGCAGGTTAGTGACTGGTTGATTTATGCGGATAAATTACAGCTTGATAATAAACATATAAAAACCTTTTCTCGATTAGAGTTGCGAATTACGCCTGAGAAAAATATATTTATTGATGCGCAAACTGATTTTTATCAGGCACATGGCAAGTATGTGCATCATTATTTGCCTACAAAAGTCATGTCTCCGGAACTGGTTAACTGGCTGGATGCTGCGGTAACCGATGGTGACATTGCTCAAGGAATAGCACTTATTCATGGTAACTTGAAGGATTTTCCCTATGATAAGCATGATGGTGTTTTTCAGGTATTATTCACACCGGAAAATGTAAGCATGCATTTTCTTGAAGACTGGCCCTTGCTGGAAAATGTTAGTGCTAACGTAAAGTTTAACAATAGATCGTTAACCTTGACTAATGCCAGTGGCAAAACCATGCAGGTATCATTGTTTAATGGTTTTCTGGAAATTCCTGATTTAACGAATGCTGTTCTGACGGTTAGTACAAGCGCCCGAGGTTTAAATGAGGGTGTGCAGGCTTATGTCTGGAAAAGCCCGCTGGATGATATTCTGGGTGATGCTTTGCGGCTATTTGAGTTTAAAGGCAAAAGTGAACTGTCATTATCATTAAATATTCCTCTTGAAGAAGACGGCGATGTTGATGTTGATGGTCAGTTGACATTTATTAATACAGATTTATATTATTCCTTACTGGGTTATGAAGTTAAGGATATTAACGGTGTCATTGAGTTTACTCAGGAAAATATATTTGCTGATACGGTAAAAGCTACAGTTGAAAACAGGCCGGTGTATATTAATGCATTTACCAGAGTGGATGACTCTGGCTCTGAAGTAGTCTTTCATCTTGATGGTTTACTGGAAATGGACTATCTGTTACAGCGCCATGACTGGATTCCGGAAAACTGGATAAGTGGTCAGTCATACTGGTCAGTAGATATTGAAATTCCAAATGAGAGAAAAGACTATCTGGTTCATGTTGAAGCATCATCCTATCTGGAAGATGTGGTTTTTGATGTATCCGATAAGGTTAAAAAGAGTAAAAACAACTCGCTGATTTTTAATACGGAAATTGATTTTTTACAGTCGAATAACCTGCGTGTAAAAGCAATATTAAAGGATAAGGGTGCAGCGCAAGAATGGCTGAATTTGTCTGCTTTACGTAATGAGAATAATATCTGGAATTTTGATATAGAGTCCGAGTATGTAACAGGAGCAGGCGAATTTTCCGAAGGCCTGGAAAAAGAAACGTCAATCAACTTGAATATGCAAAATGTCGACCTGTATGCTTTATTTGCTAACCATAACAACAAGTCATCAAAACATTTATTACCCTCTGATTTCCCGGCACTTAACTGGACGACAAAAATCCTGAAATGGGATGATTGGATTTTCAGTGATGCGGTTCTGGAAACCAGCTGGAATAAACATGGCATGCTGATTAATAAAATCCTGTTAAAAGGCAATGACATGATATTTAATGCACACGGTACATGGCTGACTTCATGGCGTGGCGCACAAGAAACCGTTTTGCAGGGTGAGATGAGCAGTAATAATATTGGTGCTACCCTTTCCGCCCTGGGTTTTCAGCGCAGTGTAGACAGGGCAAAATATACAGCAACATTTAATGCAAAGTGGCCGGCCGAACCCTATGCTATGTCATGGAAAAACATGAAAGGCAGTACCAGTTTCGAAATGAAAAATGGTGAAATACTTGATATTGATCCTGGGGCGGGTGGGCGACTGCTTGGTTTATTTAATATTTTCAGGTTGACCAATCGGCTGGCATCCGGTTTTAATGATGTCTACCGTAAAGGCTATTCTTTTGATTCAATTACCGCTGACTTCGAGTTTGTTAATGGTGATGGTTCTTTGAATAACTTTAAATTATCAGCCGCTGCAGCAGATATCACCATGTTTGGCAGAATAGGTATGGTTGAACACGATTACAGTTTATTGCTGCGGGTCAAGCCACATACGGACACATTAACTTTTGCCGGTGGTGCTTTAATTGGTGGTGTGGCGGTTGGTGCCGGGCTTGCACTGGTGCAGAAAATATTTGATCTAAGCGTTATCGGACATGAGGTTTATTCAATAACCGGGACATGGGATAATCCTGTGATAGAAAAAATTGTTGAAAGAAAACAAGATGCAAATGATGATGATTTTTAATAAGCTTGAAAATAAGAAAAAGCTTATTGAATCGATGGTTTACCGTTTATCAATGGCGGTATTTATGAGCTTGTTTAGCTTGTCAGTGGCCGCAGAAGCATCTGAAATAAATTTTGTAAAAAGTGATAAAGTAAGCATTGAATCTGCTGCTTCCTTGCCGGGTGATTTAGCGGTGAAGTGGGAATTGTATGCAGAACAGTGGGAACTGGCACGAAGGGGTGATTCCATTTTGTCATTGCCACCGTTAAATAAGCTGATTAACCATTGGCTTGAAGACAAAAGTAAAAAAATTGAAATACAGTATCCCGGTGGCGAAGAAGGTGAAGTCTGGGTACAGGAATTAAGTGACTGGCTGGTTTCGCTGGCGATACCGTCGGATCAAATGTTTTTTCTGGTTGGCAGCGGTGCCGATGATATGATTAAACTTCAGTTGGTTAAAAGTGAAATATTAATTTATTAGTGCATAAAATTTTTGTAAAAGATCAGGAGTAGTTTGGTGAGTAAAGTTGCAGCAATTCAAATGGCATCAGGCCCTAATGTAAAGGCAAATCTGGCCGAAGCCGAAAAACTTATAAAAATTGCTGTTCAGCAAGAAGCGCAACTGGTTGTATTGCCTGAAAACTTTGCGATTATGGGCACTTCTGAAACCGATAAAGTGAAAATTGCTGAGCCGTTTGGCAGTGGTTTGTTACAGGACTATCTGAAAAATCAGGCAATACAGCACAACATCTGGTTGGTTGGCGGCACTATACCCATACGTTCAAAGGAGGACGGTAAAGTGCTTGCTGCATGTTTGCTGTTTAACCCGCAAGGCGAGCTGGTAGCTCATTATAATAAAGTTCACTTATTTGATGTGACCATTGAAGCCAGCAATGAAAGTTATACTGAATCAGAAACCATTGTTGCCGGTAATGACGTAGTGGTAGTCGACACTCCGTTCGGCCGTCTCGGCCTTGCAGTTTGTTATGATCTTCGTTTCCCTGAACTATTTCGTGCCATGGTTGAACAAAAAATGGAAATATGTGCAATTCCTTCTGCCTTTACCAGCATGACCGGTAAGGTTCATTGGGAATCACTGTTGCGTGCCAGGGCAATAGAAAATCTTTCTTATATGATCGCGGCCGATCAGGGCGGTTATCATGTCGGTGGTCGTGAAACTCATGGTGACAGTATGATTATTGATCCATGGGGGCTGATATTAAACCGCTTGCCACATGGCACCGGGGTTGTTGTTACCGACCTGGATCTTGGTAAACTTGAACATACCCGTAAAATGTTTCCCGCACTTGAGCATAAACGTTTTCAGTGTACTCTGTCTTCCAAGTAGCGGAACAGGCTGATAAATAAATCACACTTAAAGACTGCTTAACCATGGGGTATCAAAATATAATTTTTGAATTTGTTTTGATATATGCCGGCGCCGCTGTCTTTGCAACCCTGTTTTTATACCTGAAGCAACCGGTAATACTGGCCTATATTGCTTTTGGTATTCTGGCCGGTCCCTGGGGATTAGGCCTGATAAAAAAACCTGAGCATATTGAGGAACTGTCACACATCGGTGTGATACTGCTGTTATATCTGCTTGGTATTAACCTTAAACCGGACCGGCTGTTTCACCTTTTCAGTAAAACGGCAATTGTTACTTTACTTTCCAGTCTGGTGTTTCTGGTGATGACCGCAGCCGCAGCACTAGCGTTTGGTTTCAGTCTTCTGGAAAGCTTTATTGTCGGTGCCGCACTGATGTTTTCCAGCACCATTATCAGTTTAAAGTTAATACCAACAACAGCATTACATCATAAGCACACCGGTGAAATGATGACCAGTGTCTTACTGATGCAGGATGTTATCGCCATATTATTAATTATTATGCTCACGGGTGGACAGGGTGAGAATATTCCTCTGGCTATTTTTCTGTTGTTTATCAAACTGGCACTGCTGGCGCTTATTGCTTATGCGCTGGTCAGATTTGTTATTGATAAACTGTTTCTGCGTTTTGATATCATTCAGGAATACACCTTCTTGCTGGCTTTGGGCTGGGGCATGCTGGGTGCCGGGGTGGCGCAGTTCATTGGCCTGTCTTATGAAATGGGCGCCTTCGTTGCGGGTGTTGCGTTTGCGTCATCACCGGTTGCTATTGTCATGGCTGAATATTTAAAACCATTAAGGGATTTTTTTCTGATTCTTTTTTTCTTCTCTATCGGTGCGCAGTTTAATTTTCTGGTTACCCAGAATGTGCTGCTGGCGGGTATTGTGATAGCCATATTGATTATTATTGTGAAACCGTTTGTATTCAAACTCGGCTTTCAGTTTATCGGTGAAAGCAAGGCCTTTGCCATGGAATTAGGTTCCCGGCTCGGGCAGGGCAGTGAATTTTCCCTGCTGGTTGCCTACAGTGCACTGGCTGCCGGTCTTATTGATATGCAAACATCCTATCTTATACAAATGATTGTTTTTGTCAGTTTTGTATTATCAACCTACTGGGTGGTTTATCGCTACCGGACTCCTATTTCCAGTACCGAGAAAAACCGCATGGACTAGGCTGCACCGGCTGTTGGCAGTGTCGGGTTCATTTTTTACCATAGACATCATTATTGCATAGTGAAGAGGCATCAATAATTTATACAGAGACGTATGCGCGTTCTTTCTATCTTGTTAAGTGTCAAAAATAATGACAGTTAAGAAATAAGGGGCAAATAATCACTAAAGCCAATGGTTTAGTGTGTAAAGCACTGCTTACTGAAGACCGCTCTGGCGCACCCTGCCTTTTCGTTATTAATAGTGTCATATATTTTTACAATATTAAAACATAACGAAGTTCTAATTTTTTTTATGTAATTGAAAACTATTGCCTTTATTTTTAAGGCATAAATGTTGCTTGTTTAATTGTGGATAAGTTATCTGTGGATAAGTTGATGTTCGAGCAAGATAGTGATCTGCTGCAACGGATGCAGGGCTTTTGATTGGTTACTGAATGGCTGCGGGTGTACTAACGGGCTCATCACTTACATATTTAAAATAATGGGAGATAAATTATGAATAAATCGGTTTTATATAGTGCCATTGCTGCGACTGTTGCGTTCACAGTGCTGCCAACTGTCGCCTCTGCTGCTATCTCTGGGCTGACGGCTACTTCTGGTGCTGCTTACACATGTAACGCTGGTGTTGGTACTCCTCCTAACAGTTGTTCTTACGGCACTAACGTAACCAGTGGTTCATGGTTCGCTATGGACGGAAACGGTAACGGTTCTATTTCAAACGGTGAGAAAGTCCGTATCGACGTTCTGGCTGATTACAACTTCACTGACCTGACTGC
>JAJRUQ010000194.1 GCA_024277705.1 Gammaproteobacteria bacterium | reverse complement strand
TCTTCCTGGTCAACTTTCATGTCGTCGCGCCATGTACCGATAATGGCCATATCAGCACGTTCGATAGCATTCTGACAGTCGTTAGGGCAACCGGATACTTTGAATTTGAATTTGTATGGCAGAGCAGGACGGTGAACGTCGTCGGTAAAGTTGTTTACCAGGTGACGGTGAATGCCGTGCTCGTTACAGTTAGACATCTCACAGCGTGCAGCGCCAACACATGACATAGCAGTACGTACACATGGACCTGCACCACCTAAATCCCAACCGTAGTCGTTGATTTCATCAAAGAAGTGTTGAGTATTTTCAGTAGTGGTACCGATGAACATGATGTTACCGGTCTGGCCGTGGAAAGTCTGCAGGCCTGAACCCCATTTTTCCCAGCTGTCACCCAACTGGCGAAGCATGTCAGTGGTGTAGTGGTTGCCGGCAGGTGGCTGAACACGGATGGTGTGGAATTCTTTCGATTCAGGGAAAGCAGAGCCAACTTCAGAGAAACGAGGGATAATACCACCGCCGTAACCGAATACAGAGACAGTACCGCCTTTCCAGTAACCTTTGCGTGTTTCGTAAGAATGTTCCAGCTGACCAAGCAAGCTGCTGGTTACTTCCTGAATGCGTTCATCAGGATGATCATCACGTAATTTTTTGATGCCTGAAATAAAACTCGGCCATGGGCCGTTTTCAAGCTCGTTGAGCATCGGTGTTTCATAAATCTTCTTGGCCATGGAATCTCTCCTGTTTGCCGCTGTAGTTATGCCGGCCTGTTGTGATAACAAACTGGCTAGTTGAGTACTAGGGGACAAGATTCTAGTACCAATCTATTTTTTTAACAATATCCCTTTGATAATTATTTTCATATCCAGGGATGTTTATATTTGTGGGATGCAGTTTAGGTGTCGAGGCCAAACTGTAGAATCCTACGCATGGGAGGGGTGCTTAAATTAGGTTTATCCCCTTAGGGATAGTTCGCTTTACTATCAGTCTAATACTCTGTTTGTTTTTTGTTATATATCAATAGCTTAAGTTATTTTTACTGTTTATGGCCTAAAGTCTTTAACTGGGACACATATATAATGTATAAATCTGCCTATCAGTGATATTGTGACTTTAGCTGAAATTCGGCAAGCTAGCCATTGTGTTGAAAGTGTTGCGAGCATACTTAAAAGTGTTAAAGACAAAAAAATATAACAAATCCAGACTTTACTGTGTTTTTTGATCTGAGTGATGAAGTAGCTTATCAGCAGTGGCGTTTGCGGGTGCAGCGTTATCAGCGCCCCGGGTTGACTGATGTGCTGGTTGAAATAGATGATCCGTTTCAGCTGACTGAATATGAAAAAGCAGCCATCATCACTCGTTGCGAACATTATAATATGGTGATATACCAGCTAAATGATGCCCGTATTCAGGATAAAGCACTGGTGCATGCATTAGGCGGACAGGTGTTAACGGGGGAGCTGGATGCTAATTTGCGTGCTGATGAAGACAGTGTTTCCAGTCTGGAGGTGCGCTCGCAAAATGGAAATCAGTATATTCCCTACACAAACAAAGCATTAAGCTGGCACACAGACGGTTATTATAATCACCTTGATAAACAGATTTTTGGCATTATCTTACATTGTGTGCGACCGGCAGAAGAGGGTGGCGTTAATTGCCTGTTGAACCCGGAAGCGGTGTATGTAGCTTTGCGGGATGAAAATCCGGCATATATTGAAGCGTTAATGCATCCCGAAGCAATGATTATTCCGGATAATGTCGAACACGGCAGGGTTATTCGCCCTGCTCAGAGTGGGCCGGTCTTTATGCTGAAGCCTGATGGCCGGCTGCATATGCGTTTTTCGGCAAGAAAAAGAAATATTGAGTGGCGAAATACGCCGGATACACTGGCTGCTGTTGATATGATCAAGCGTTTGCTGGCGGATGAAAGTAATGTGCTGAAAGTTGCGCTCAGGGCTGGTCAGGGTATTTTGTGCAATAACGTTTTGCATAATCGCAGTGGCTTTGCTGATAGTGAGGCCCGGCAACGATTGATGTATCGTGCCAGATTTTATAAAGCAGTTGCAGGTTAAAAGTTGTAAGTTATTGCTTATAACATACAAGATATAACGAGTTTAATGAGGTTTTTTTGATGTTGTGGTTAAGTGAAGTAATGATTCAGAATCCTGAAATGAAAAATTTTGAAGAACTGAAAGAAGAGCTGAAAAAGCGTGCGGCAGCGGGTGAGTTATTTTTTCGTATGGATGTAAAGCCGCAGTTTTCTGATACTCCGGCTGACTGGGAAGATAAACTGGAAGCTGCTTTCACCTCAAAATGGTAGAATTAGTATAATTATGTTCTGGCAAGAAGACGACAAAAAAAATGATATCAGCACTTCTGACAAGGTGCTTGATGTCAGTTACAAAATTGACTGCAAGCAGATCCCGACCAGCCATGCCTGGGAGTTGTCGCAGGCTTTATATGCGGCTTTGCCATGGATAAAAGAAGAGCCTGAAGTTGGTGTTCATCAGATACACGGTGCAGCCTCGGGCAATGGTTGGGAGCGTCCTGCTGATGGTGAGCTGATTCATCTTTCAAAACGTACTCGAATGCTGTTACGGGTGCCGGTCTCGCGAGCTGATGATGCCGCTCAGCTGGTTGGTGAAACTCTTGATGTGGCCGGATACCCGGTGACTGTTGGTAAAATGACGGCCAGGCCTATTGATCCATTTTCTACTATTTTTTCGAGATACATTGTGCTTGATGAAGGTATGACGGAAGACGAATTTTTGCAGTGGGTGGTTGACGATCTGGGGTCGAGAGGGCTGCAGGCACGAAAATTATTGTGTGGCATCGGTCATGAGTTTGAGGCAAATGGTAGAAAAATTATTACCAGAAGCCTGATGATTGCCGACCTGGATAAGTCTGCATCGGTTGCGTTGCAGGAGGTGGGTATAGGTCTGCACAGGCATTTTGGTTGTGGTATTTTTGTCCCGCATAAAGGTATAAAAGCAGTGGGTGAAACAGAAGATAAGTCTCATTTTTCAGGTAGTTAGGTAAGGTTGTTAAAGTTAAATATATTGTAACGTATATTCTGACCGTGCTCATGGAGTACTTTTGTATAGACTGCTCATGGTAAAACTATCCCATTAGAAATACTGGAAAAGCGTGCAACGTTCGGCTAATATTCCGCGCACTTTTACAAATTAATATTTCAAACAAAGGTGAACAATCATGGCAGCAATTGACTCAGTAGAAAGAACAGATGATGGGTATCTGGTTAACTCAACCGACTGGAACGAAGAGATCGCAACCTCACTGTTCGCCGAAGAGGGCATTGAGCCGACAGAGCGGCACTGGGATATCGTCAAGTATGTGCGTGAGGAAACGCTGAACGGTAATGAGCCTAATGAGCGTAGCATTATGAAAGCCATGGGTAAAATTTGGGGTGAGAAAGTCACATCCAAACTAATGTATGAAATGTTTCCTCTTATGCCTTCAAAACAGGGGCTGAAAATCGGCGGCTGCCCGAAGAGCACTCGTAAAGGCGGTTATTAAGCAAAGCGCAGAACGGGTTTTTTATGACCTGAAAAGGTTGATCTTCCCCTTTGTAGATATATGGGTAAGATAAGGCACAGGCTACAATTCCCGTAATTGGTAAACAGGCATTTTTCAAGAATTTATCCGGCTAAATGAATGGTCGGTTCACACATAAAAGGTGAGAAACATGAGCACTAAACAAGAATTAATCAAAGAAATGCTGGAAATGCAGAAAAAGTTTTCAGCTTATGAGCAGGCAAACGGCGTTGACCCGCAGGAATATTTCACACCTGAAGCAGGTTCTGAGTTTGACGGATACCGTGCAAAGTATCAGGAACTGGCTAACAAGGTTGTTGACATGGCTCATGAAGAGGCCGGTTCAGAACGCTAGAATCGAGTTTGTCTCTTTACATAAAAAAAGCCACGCCTGACGTGGCTTTTTTTATACCTGGTTTTGGCCAGAAAGAGAAGTTGTAAGTTCAAAGTTTTAAGTTATAAGTAGAAAGTCAAAAACTGGATAACCTTATGTTTAACAAGCTTCTTTTGATTTATGTTTTTAAACTTACAACTTGTAACTTAAAACTTGCAGCTTCTCTTAAGGCTCATAAAAAGACACTATGAGCATTTTACGGCATTATCTGAAAATATGGCTGTATGAAATTTTTGTGACAAGATTGATTTAAAAGGAAAAATTCGTTGACTACCGTGACAGGCGGTATATAATTCACTTAGCTTGAAAGTACGTTTTATATTTATGCACTCAATATTGATGCAGTGTCACTGGCATTTCATCCTGTTTTTCATAAGTAATACATCACTTCCAGCACAACCGTCTTGCACTAAATGATTTAGTGCGGGCATTACTCTTGAAATAAAATAGGTATTAAATATGTCTACAACTACTGGAACCGTTAAGTGGTTTAATGAATCTAAAGGCTTTGGCTTTATTGAACAGGAATCTGGTCCTGATGTTTTTGCACACTTCAGTGCAATTACTGGCTCAGGTTTTAAAACACTTGCAGAAGGTCAAAAAGTTGAGTTTACTGTGACACAGGGTCAAAAAGGTCCTCAAGCAGAAAACATTGTTGTAATCTAATTTCGGATTGCAATAGATCTGCAATGTCATGTTGCGGGTTGTAGAAAGGCAAGACTTCGGTCTTGCCTTTTTTATTGCCATTTTTTTTGTCAGGTTTGTTTCCGGTCAGTAGCGGACTTTCGGGT
>JAJRUQ010000193.1 GCA_024277705.1 Gammaproteobacteria bacterium | reverse complement strand
ATCACCTGCCACATGACCGCAGGTATCGTTAACAATTTTAAAGTTATCAAGATCAAGATAAAACAATGCATGATGTTTATCTTCTTCACGCACATTCAGCAGCATCTCTTCAAGGTTTTCTTCAAACTTGCGCCGGTTATACAATCCGGTTAACAGGTCATGGCTGGCCTGGTATGAAAGCTGCCGGGTCAGACGCCGGGTGTGACTGACATCCTGAATAACAATTACCGCACCCATCTGCTCACCTGTATCTGATTTCATCGGCGCTATTGAAGCTTCAATAGAAACCACTAAATCATCTCGGGTGATTAACGAAGACTGTTCCGGCAGATGCACAATTTCTCCAGTGACAAAACACAGGTGTAAAGAATCTTCAACAGCTTCACCGGTATTCTCATTAACCATATTAAACACCTGCTTAAAAGCTTTACCGGCAACATCCTTGATGCTGCGCCCGAGAAGTTTTTCTGCAGCAGGATTTAAATAAACAATGTTTTCATTCACATCGACGGTGACAACACAGTCAGAAATCGAATACAATGTCACCTCTGCCCGTTCTTTTTCCAGGCCTAAAGCAATCTCTGACTCTGCTGCACGTTGCAGCGCAAGAATCAGATCATCTTTACTCGACATAATTGAGTCGATGGCATTATTAATAAACTTACCCAGATAACCAAACTCATCCTGCCGTTTGTCGTCAAAACGAACATCATCATTCCCCTGAGAAAATTGCTCTGCTGTCGCCACCATTTTCTGGAAAGGAGCCGATAGCATTTTTTGCAACACCCACTGTAAAAACAGGCCAAAAATAAAAACGCCAAAACCAATCGACAATAAGAAATTTTTACGTAGTTCCGCTATGGTATCTTTGGTGCTTTTGCTATAGATTTCCAGTTTTATGGTATGTCGCTTACTCGAACCCAGCGGATAATAATGCAGGCTATATTCATACTTATCATCATCCGCCTCTATTTCCCCAATGGATATTGAAGAATCACCCTCATAAAGACGTGCAGCATGAAAGCCAAATTCGTCCAGATGCTTTAGAATATTTACTCTGATACGACCGGAGGCTTTTTCCACAACCGGCGGCGCTGAAAAGGCTTCCGCGATTTCTTCTATTTCAAAAGCAATAATGCGTGCATCACGATATGATTCGGCAATCAGATCAGATTCAGCCTTCTGCAGTATTATAACGGCCAGCAACAGACCAACGAATACCAGCCCCCAGAAAACCAGGCCAGTTATACGTGCGGGAAGTTTCGCCTCAAATTTTTGTTCTTCTTCAGACATCCCGCTTTTATTTAAATCCCAGCCATTTTGTTATTAGCAGAATCGGGCACACGCCACTAACGCCGGCACCAAATATTGCAAAGCCCATAAACCAGGGAAAGAACCACAACACTTCGATGTCATATTCATTTAATAGAAAAAACGCACCGCCCAGAAAAGAAGCAATAATAATCCGTGTGGCTCTTGATGCTTCAAAATTGAAACGTTGATGGGTACGGAATGTCGTTAGTCCGACTGGCTCGGCTATCGGAATTACTTTCTGTGACAGCAGGGTCAAAAGAATCCCGCTGATACCTTCAAACAGCAACCAGATGGATAACGTGTAGATGATGATACTTTTTTCAAAATAAAGCGCCGTCAGAATCAACGCACCCAGCACAAACAAATATATTCGCTCACTCACAATAAAAACCCCGGTTATCAATTAATATTCTACTGCGTTGCCAACGCTGTCAGACAGGCATAATCCTGCTGCTATCAGTTCCGTAGCAAATTCAAGGAACCTCTGAACAAGTCGTGAATACGCATCTTGAGTCCAGAATTTCTCATGGCTACGTTACTAAGCCATTGCCATAAAATAACTATTACAATCACTTAGCGCCTTGCCCTGAAAAATTCCTGAATCTTGCTGCATCCAGACTTGTTCAGAGCCCTTAATTTAAAAGATAAGCCACTGTTTTTATTATCTTATTTAAATAATCTTCCGCCATGTATATATAGCAGAAACCATCAGAAAGGAATGATTATCAGTAATTAAAAATTACCGGGAGGGAAGTTTTAGCGGTTTTTTAATGCCAGAGCACAATCGTGAATAAGTTGTGGCCCGGCATAGATAAACCCGGTATAGATTTGCACCAGGCTGGCACCGGCATCCATTTTTTCCAGCGCCTGTTCCGGGCTGGAAATACCACCGGCAGCGATCACCGGTATCCTGCCATCCAGCGCAGCAACCAGTTGTTTCAGCACCTGCGTAGACAGTTCAAAAACCGGCTCACCACTGAGACCACCTGTCTCTTCAGCAAGTGCTTTACAATGTAATGATGCAGGCCGGCTGTTGCTGGTGTTAGTAGCGATCACACCATCGATTTCTGCTGACAGCAGGCGCCGGGCGATATCCTGAATTTCACTTTCATCCAGATCCGGCGCAATTTTCACCACCAGCGGCACATAACGCTGATATTGCTGCGCCAGTTCAGCCTGCTTTGTTTTCAGCTGTGTGAGCAGCGAACTTAAACCTTCACCATGCTGCAATTCTCTTAAACCGGGTGTGTTTGGTGAGGAGATATTAATCGTAATGTAATCTGCATAACAATAAACCTGCTGCATGCAGATAATATAATCATCAACTGCATTCTCTAATGGCGTATCCTTGTTTTTACCAATGTTGATACCCAGCACACATGAGCGATGACAGTTTTTGACATTGTCAACCAGCGCGTCAACACCGGCATTATTAAAGCCCATGCGATTGATGATGGCCTTATCTTCCGGCAGACGAAACAGCCTTGGTTTATCATTACCCGCTTGCGCCAGCGGTGTCACCGTGCCTACTTCAATAAAACCAAAACCACACTGCGCCAGTGCGTCTATGTGATTTGCATTTTTATCCAGCCCGGCAGCCAGACCAGCGGCATTGGGAAAGGTTATCCCCATCACGGTAACGGGCGCATCAACACGTTTTTTCAGAAACAGCCGTAACAAACCCATGCTGCCGGCAAGGCTCAATATTTTTAATGAGTAGACATGGATGGTTTCTGCATCGAATAAAAACAGAAACCGTTTTATTAAAGAATACATTTTTAACTCGCCGCTTCAATATGTTGAACAATTAACTGCAAACTGCGTTTACCGCGAAATTCATTGACATCAAGGCGGTAGACAATATGTATTTTATCATCACCTTCAGGCAGGTCTTCATCAGTTTTGTTAAAAGCAATAGCAGAATAACAGGCGCCGGATTCCTGTTTGGCAAGATCAAGTTTAAGGTGCTTCTCACCGACGATGCGCCAGTTCATCACCTTAAAAACATCATCAAATACCGGCTCGGGAAACAACTGTCCCCAGGGGCTGGCATATTTAAATGTCTCCGAGGCTT
>JAJRUQ010000009.1 GCA_024277705.1 Gammaproteobacteria bacterium | reverse complement strand
CCCTGAGTGCTCGGTGCACGAACCCAGTTCTGGGGTAAGTTCAGGGAGCTTGCATCGCCCTGATAGGGTGTGGATGTGGTATCAAAAACACGTCGTGGAATAGCCTGATAAGATGCCCGTAATTTAAAAAGACCCTGCTTGCCGCCTTCTAAAAATAAAGCACGAGCATCCGTTCCCAGTCGATAAGCATCTAAACGAATAAATTCAGCGTTCTCGCCCCGGTAACGTGCAAACACATCGCCGAATAAATAGAATCCTTTGCTTTCGAGCCCGCTATAGTCACCAAAGCGAAAACTGTCGTCTGAGACATAAGCCGGTCCCAGGCTGATGTCCAGTTCCCAGCCTGCAGATGAAGCACATGATTTACAGGCCGGGTCAGTGCTGCTTAATTCAGGGACATTCAAACCATGCTCACTCAACGATTGCTCCGACGAATCCTGTGCATGCGCCGTCGAGTAAATTAAACCGCTTAAGATAATTAAGCGGCCAATAAAGCAGCCAGCCCCGGTAATCTGGTATCTGAATTTTGCCATATGAATATTTCCAGGGTTACCGCATCAGATTTGTTCCAGAGGGATGGTTGGAACCATGAATTCGATTATGACAGTTAGAACAGTTTCGCCCGACCACAAATGCCGAAGGATTTTTTCCCGGCAGACTATTGGCGGTAAACGACAAACTGGGGTGCCCGGCGGCTGAATGGCAGGACTGGCACAATAAGGGGCCTCTCCGGGTCAGCAAAGGTGTATGAATAGAACCATGTGAGGTGTGGCATAGAGTGCAATCTTCTGTCGCCGGCGGGTGCTCAAACAGATAAGGGCCGCGCAGGTCCGTATGACAGCTCCAGCATAATTCATTGATGGTATTCTTTTTCAATAAAGCATCACTTACCGAGTGATGGGGGCTGTGGCAGGCGGTACAGGTCATAATGCCAAAACGTACCGGATGCGTAGACGGCTTCAGGCTATCTGCTTTTTGTTGTTTGTGACATGTAAAACAAACATCAGCCTGCGCCGTTTGCTGAGTTACCGGGTCAATGGTCTTGTGCATCGTGTGACAGTCAATACAAGCAGTATCATTTCGCTCATGCATACTGCCTTTCCAGGGCAGACCTACATCGCTTGAATGACACTTCATGCAAATGTCGTTTTGCTCTTCTACAGTTGTTTTATCTTTTCCATGACCAAAACGAATAATTGGCTTTTGTTCCAACCCCGTCTTGCTGCGTCCGGCATGTTCATTGCCGGCACCGTGACAACTCTCACATTGCTGATGTGCAAAAGGTGTACCCGGGTCTGCATCCTGTCCGTGAGGCGTGCGAAATATGAGCAGCATATTGTCGTCATTATGACAACTCAAACAGGTGTCCGCGCCTTTTTTGCTATAAATAGATATGTTTTCAGTTTGTACGGCAGGTGATATTCGACTGGGAGATTCCTGGGTAGCTGATTTTTGAATAGCCATGTCTGCGGCTAAAACAGTATCAAAACTACATAGCCATACGCTAAATAAACAAAGCATGTAACTAACGTTAGTCACAGGTTTCGATAGAGTATGGTTGCCACGACTTACCATAACTGCTCCAGTACTCGCATAACATCCCGACGGCTGATTTGACCAACCAGTTGATCATTTTCAAGTACCGGGTATCGACGGTAAGTACTGTCCATAAAACGCTTTGCCATGGTCATGATGCTCTCATCCGGTGTTACAGTGGTAACATCTTTACTCATGAAGTTTTTTACCTGGCCGCCATAATTCTGGTAGTAACCTGCGTCCAGAACCACTCGCAGATAATCACGCTCGGTAATCATGCCGACCAGTTTGCCATTCTGGTCAACCACTGGCGCACCTGAAATTTTATTTTCTGTAAGAATGCTAGCGGCCCGCAATATTTCCATCTCGGGTGTTACGGTAATTAATTTTGTCGCCATATAATCGCGAACACTATGTGAGTGAAACAAACTATACCTCCGGAATATTTTCGCTGCGCCTGGTTTTATTAAGACGCCGGGCTTTATTACGACGTTTGGCTTTATTCGGGCAAACACGTTTAGCACAGGTATGTTTGCAGCTTTCACCCTGTGGGCTGCAGCGGCCATGAATAGGCTTGCCCAAAAACAACATGCCCAGACCTAGCGCCAGACTGCTAATGATAAAAATGATAAAACTGCCGATAAATATTTCCATTGTCTATACACCAATGTTTAGCCACCAACGTTTAACCACCGAAGTCGTCAAACAATATATTTTCTTTTTCCACACCCAGGTCATATAACATCTGCTCTACCGATGCTGTCATCATTGGTGGGCCGCATAAATAATATTCACAATCTTCTGGTTCGGGATGATCCTTTAAGTAGTTTTCAAATAACACGTTGTGAATAAAACCGGTATCGCCAGACCAGTTATCTTCAGGCTGTGGCTCTGAAAGTGCCATAGACCAGGTAAAATTCGGATTTTCCTGTGCCAGTTGATCAAAGTCTTCGATATAAAATGCTTCGCGCAAACTGCGCGCGCCATACCAGAAACTGATTTTTCTACCACTGTGCAAACGCCTGAGTTGATCAAAAATATGGGAGCGCATAGGTGCCATGCCGGCACCGGCGCCGATAAATACCATTTCGGCCTCGGTCTCTTTGGCGTAAAACTCACCATATGG
>JAJRUQ010000192.1 GCA_024277705.1 Gammaproteobacteria bacterium | reverse complement strand
AGCGAGAAATGTTGCTGCACCCGCAAACTGGCGGGGTGATTCTTTTTACCCGTAACTATGAATCGCCACAACAAATCGCATCACTGATAAGTGAAATTCATGCTCTACGCACGCCGCATTTACTTGTAGCCGTTGATCATGAAGGCGGGCGTGTACAGCGATTTCGTGAAGGATTTACACATATTCCCGCTGCCGCGAGCTACGCAAGGGCATATGTAAAGGATAAAAAGCAGGCCAAGCAACTGGCTCATGACTGTGGCTGGTTAATGGCGGCAGAGTGTCGCTCAGTTGGCGTTGATATGAGTTTTGCTCCGGTGCTGGATATAGGTTCAGGGGTCAGTGGTGTGATTGGTGATCGGGCGTATCATTCAAACCCGGAAATTATTTCTGTATTGGCACATGAGTATATGCTGGGTATGCATGAGGCGGGAATGTCTGCCACAGGTAAACACTTTCCCGGACATGGTTCGGTTAAAGAAGATTCACATACAGCTCATCCGGTTGATCCCCGTCAACTGAATGATATTATGATGGAAGATGTATTGCCGTTTGAACGTATGATTCATTATGGAATGGCGGCAGTGATGCCTGCACATGTCGTTTACCCGGCTATTGATGACAAGCCAGCCGGCTATTCCGCTATCTGGTTACAGCAGATTTTGCGTGAACGGTTAAACTTTCAGGGCGTTATTTTTAGCGATGATCTGAGTATGGAAGCTGCAGGCGTTGTGGGTGATTTTGCCGAGCGGGCAGAACAGGCATTACATGCAGGCTGTGATATGGTGCTGGTGTGTAATCACTCTGCAGCAGCACAACAGGTACTGGAATCTCTTGAAGAGTATTCCAGCCCGGTGTCTCAAATGCGTTTAATTCGAATGCATGGCAGGGGCGACATAAAGCGTGAGGCGTTAATGGCCTCTGACAGATGGAAAGCGGTGACGGATAAAATTCAGCAACTTGGTGACGAGCCTAACTTAGAGCTGGATGTTTAACAGATATGTATACACTTATTAATAATTTATTTGAATGATTAGCTATGGAATTTATACAGGATTTATTTAACAAACTACAACTGACGAAAGAATCAATCTGGATTAGCCAGGTTTTTGTGATTGTTTTTGTCACGCTAACGATTAGTTTTTTTCAAAAACGCGCATTTAATCGCTTACAGAAAAAGTTAACCAGCACAAAAAATCCATGGGATGATCTGTTGATTGGTGCTGCCGGGCGGCCCCTGTCTTATCTGGTATGGCTGGTTGGTATTTTGTTTGCAGCGGAAATAGTACAGCAAAAAAGTCAGGCTGCCATTTTCAATATTATTGATCCGATTCGCGATGTTGGTGTGGTCTCAATACTCATTTTCTTTCTGCTGCAGTTAATTAAAGGCACAGAAAAGATTTTAGTTGAAAAGCAGTCTAAAGAAGAACAGGACTTCGATCAGCATACGGTTCAGGCCATTGGTAAACTGGTACGAATATCGGTTTTTATAACCGGTGGTTTAATTATGTTACAAACCCTGGGGTATAGTATTTCCGGCATACTGGCATTTGGTGGTGTCGGGGGTATAGCGATTGGTTTTGCGGCCAAGGATTTACTGGCTAACTTTTTTGGTGGCCTGATGATTTACCTCGACCGACCGTTTAAGGTGGGTGACTGGATTCGTTCTGATGATAAGTCGATAGAAGGAACGGTAGAGAATATTGGCTGGCGTTTAACCCGCATACGTACATTTGATAAACGCCCGTTATATGTGCCGAATTCTATTTTCAATAATATTACGGTTGAAAACCCGTCGCGTATGACAAACCGGCGTATAAAAGAAACCATGGGTATACGCTATGATGATGCAGATAAAATGTCTGCAATTGTCGAGCAGGTTAAAAACATGTTAAGAAACCATCCGGAGATTGATAATAATCAAACTCTAATTGTTAATTTTAATGGTTTTGCTGCATCATCAATCGATTTCTTTATCTATACTTTCACTAAGACTACTGACTGGATTCGGTTTCACGAAATCAAACAGGATGTGCTATTAAAAATAGTAGACATTATTGAAAAAAATGATGCCGAGTTTGCCTTTCCAACATCCACCCTGCATTTGCAAACCATGCCACCCAGCGGAGAGCCTGATTAATGGCTGATAAATTATTGATTGTTATCGCAAATGTAGATACTGCGAGGCCGGCAGAACTGTTGCCACCCCTACTTCAGGCCACTGTTGCTGCGGCAATGGAATACGAGGTTGAAGTTTTATTTACCGGGCAGGCAGGGCAGCTGGCAATGAAAGGTGAAGCAGAAAAACTGATGTTACAGGAGGACGATGAAAAAAGTATCTATGACCATATTAAGCAGGCCCGTGAAGCCGGGGTTGTCTTTAAAGTATGCACACCTGCGCTGAAGTTCTGGGGAGAAAACATTATTCCTGAAATTGATGAAACAGTCGGTGGGGCATATATTATTAATGAAGCTATGGATGATAGTGTTGTAACTTTTACTTATTAATATGACTCAATATGCACAGGCAAAGCAGGTTTTAGAACAGGCAGAAATGATTTATTCTGCCGCAGATATTCAACAGGCTATTGATAAGTTGGCCGAGCAGATTAATGCACGGTTTAAGGCTGTTACACAGCCAGTCATTGTTCTTCCCGTCATGAATGGTGGCTTAATACTAAGCGGTCAGTTAATTACACGGTTTAACTTTCCTGTTGAAATTGACTATTTACATGCAACCCGTTATCGAAATGAAACATCAGGCAGTGATTTGCAGTGGAAAGTAAAACCGCAATGTTCTCTTGAAAACAGAATACTGTTAGTGATAGATGATATTTTTGATGAAGGGCATACGTTGCATGCAGTTTTAGAATACTGCAAAGCTGAAAATGCACAGCAGGTTTTTTCCGCAGTACTGGTAGAGAAAAACCACCCGCGAGCCAAAGCACCAATTAAGAGTGATTTTATTGGCCTGCAGGTTGAAGATCGCTATGTATTTGGGTTTGGTATGGACTACAAGGGGTATCACCGAAACCTGAATGCTATTTATGCAGTGTGTGAATAGTATCAGTTATAATTTAAGTATCTCAAATCAGGTAATGAGTTAAATGAACGAGCAAAGTTTTGTGGCTGATATTGCTATTATCGGTGGAACCGGGCTTTATCAGCTGGACGGTTTTGAAGAGTTAGAACGACGCAAGCTGGTTACCCGTTGGGGCGAACCTTCATCTGAACTCATTCTTATGGCGGCGAATAATACCCGGGTATTATTCCTGGCTCGCCACGGTTTACAACATAACATCCCCCCTCATAAAGTTAATTATCAGGCTAATTTATGGGCTTTAAAAGAATGTGGTGTTAAAAAAATTATCGCGGTTGCAGCCGTCGGGGGTATTAGTCAAAATATGCCACCGGAGTCTATCGTTATTCCTGAGCAGATTCTGGATTACACATACGCACGAAAGCAGACTTTTTTTGAAGACTCACTGGAGCAGGTGACGCATATCGATTTTACCCAACCCTATTCAGCTGAATTGCGTCAGCGCTTGCTTGATGCAGCAGAAACCGCGATACAGGGTGCAACCTATGCGATAACACAGGGGCCGCGACTGGAAACGGCAGCTGAGGTGAAAAAGCTACAGCGTGACGGGGCAGATATTGTGGGTATGACCGGTATGCCTGAGGCCTGCCTGGCAAGAGAGCTGGAAATGCAATATGCCTGTTGTGCACTGGTGGTAAACTGGGCTGCGGGTTGTGCCGGTACCACCAAAATAGAACACAGTGAAATGCAGGCAATTGTTGATAAAGGTATGGTTCAGGTGAAAGCCATATTGAAAAAGGCCCTGTTATAACGCTAATGATAACGAGCAGAATACGATAAAGCCGGTGTTTTTGCCTGAAATGGCTGCTATTTACGCCAAACACCATTCAATTCATGCCCGGATTCTATTCGAGCGTATCAATCAATATCACAATGTTATAAAATACCCGAAATTTCAAAGACATATAAATGTAAGGGTAAGCAATGTCACGTGCCGATAAGGTTTCAGACGCAACAGGTCTGGAAAAACTGATACTAACACTTCGTTATCATGAGCAGTCACGCCAGTGGTTTGCGGTTATTTTTGTTTTGCTGGTAAGTTTGCTTGGTTCTTATAACCCAGCGCTGTTTCTTGCGGGTGGCATTATTGCAGCAGTCGGTGCCAGTGTGCGTCTGTGGGCCTCAGGATACGTAATGAAAAATAAGGAGCTGGCAACTAATGGTCCTTATGCTTACGTTCGCCACCCTCTTTATGTTGGTAATATATTGCTTTTGCTGGGTTTCTCTATCGCCTCAACCCAGTGGTGGTCATTTGTACTAATGGCGGCCCTGCTGTGGTTTTATTACCCACCGACTATCTCATATGAAGATAATAAGCTGCGCGATATATTTGGTGAAGAATGGGAAGCCTGGTCAAAAAACATTCATGCATTGATACCCACTTTTGGTAAGAAAGCCGGCAGTGTAAAAAGCACCTGGTCATTTAAAAAGAGTTTGATGCAGAATGCTGAGCCACTAATTGTTGTGTACCTGATCGGCTGTCTGTACCTGCTTTACACAAGATAACTTAATGCTGGAAAATCTGCAGTTTATTTCAGAAACTGAACTGACCCGTTGGGTGAGAGAACATCTGGATACAGGTGCAAAAGCATTATCTGCTGGTTATCAGGGTAAGACTCTGCTATTTGATGAGCAGGGTCATAAACTGGTGATTAAGGCTGCATTAGGTAATTTTCTCACCCGGCCGATAAACCGCGCTCTGTTACGTCATGAATATCGGGTTTATCAGCAACTACAGGGAATGGATGCCATACCGATTTGTTATGGTATGGCAAACAATGAGTTTTTGGTTATTGAGTTTATTGATGGCCAGACGATTCGCCAGCGACAACCTGATATAAATTCTGAATATTTCGAAAAGCTTCTCTGTGCAATTAAGGAAATGCACCATCGTCAGGTGGCGCATTTTGATTTGAAACGCTCTGAAAATTTGCTAATTACACAAAATGATATGCCGAAAATCATTGATTTCGGTGTCTCGGTTATTTATAAGCCAGGCTTTCACTGGATCAACCAGTATTTGTTTAAACTGGCATCTCAGTTTGATTTTAATGCCTGGGCCAGACATAAATACCAGAAAAAAATGGATTTACTCAGTCAACAGGATAAACCATATTATCGTAAAACAGCCATTGAGCTGCTGAGTAAAAAAATTAAACGCTTTTATAAAGATAAAATTCTAAAAAAAATTAAATTTTAAATTAGCAGTATTTTATTTTAATAGTGCTTTTGCGCTTTCGACATATTTTTTTCGTGACAGCAGTAACTGCCAACGACTACCACCACATTGTCGCCATAGTACAGCTGAGCGAATACCTGCAAATAACAGGGCGCGAACCTTATTCGCAATATTGGTCTGAGATAAAAATTCAGGCTCACCCTTAACCATAATTTTAGGCCCAACAGGGCTAATATTTTGTTGGTAAATATCAGCTAGTCTGGCAACAATATTGGCATGGCTAATATGAAAGTATTCAATTTTACTCTGTGTTTCATCCAGTTCACTGCTTAATTTTTCCATCATGGCAGGTGATTTCTGTAGTATTTTTTCCAGATGCAACAGGTTGATAGCATAGCGGGTAATATCCATATCAATTTTATGTTTGTCACCGGATAGTTGTTCATATAAGGCCTTCAGGCCCTTATTGACGGTCGTTGTATCACCGTATACATCCATCACATTTTTAGCATCAAAACGAAACAGCGTTTCCAGCATGGATGCCAACTGTACATCGGCCACATTACCTGTGCTGGCAACTTCCTTAACCAGTATAACGGCCTGATAAATACCGGCTAATGCGAGAGTTCTGTCTTCCTGAGTATGCTTCATAAAATTATTTTTATATTTAGACTATTTTAGAAAAAAATCGGTTTAATTATACATGGTGTCAATAACACCACCACCTAAACAGATATTT
>JAJRUQ010000191.1 GCA_024277705.1 Gammaproteobacteria bacterium | reverse complement strand
TTGAGCCTTAAGAGAAGTTGCAAGTTTTAAGATACAAGTTGTAAGTTTAAAAACATAAATCAAAAGAAGCTTGTTAAACAGAAGGTTATTCAGCTTTTAACTTGCTACTTGTAACTTAAAACTTTTAACTTACAACGTCTCTTTCTGGCCGTACCCGGATCTTGAGCAAGAAATTATCTGATTCAGATTTTATGACTATAGCGTTTTAGCACTAATGCGGCGTTTAACCCGCCGAAGGCAAAAGAGTTAGATATCGCGATATTTATTTTCTGATCACGTGCTGTATCGGTAACATAATCCAGATCACATTCCTCATCTGCTTCATCGAGGTTTATGGTTGGTGGAATTCGGCTGTGGTATATCGCCAGAGCGGTAGCCACCATTTCCATCGCACTCGATGCACCCAGCGCATGACCGTGCATGGATTTGGTTGAAGAAATTGCCAGCGCCCTGGCATGATCACCAAACACCAGATGTAGTGCTTTTGTTTCAGCCAGATCATTTGCAATTGTCCCTGTACCATGAGCATTGACATAATCGACCTGTTCGGGGCTTAGCTTTGCATTGTTCAAAGCATCTTTCATGGCTTTGCTGATACCTTCGATATCTGGACGGGTAATATGGCCGGCATCAGATGACATGCCGTATCCGGCAAGTTCTGCATATATTCTTGCACCGCGTTGTCTTGCATGTTCTTCAGATTCAAGGATCAGTACTCCGGCGCCCTCGCCCAGGCTCATACCCTTGCGGTTTTTACTGAAAGGGCGACATACTTCATCGGAAATAACCCGCATGGCATCCCAGGCTTTTAACAGTCCATAGGGAAAAGGTGCATCGGTACCGCCAACCAAGGCAATATCAACCAGCCCAAGTTGTACCATCATACTGCCCTGTATAATCGCATGTGAACCTGATGAACAGGCACTGGCAACAGAAAACACCGGGCCTTTTATGGCTAAATGCTTGCTGACACTGCTGGAGACAGCACTATGCATTCCTTTGGGAATGGACAAAGGATGAACACGCTTGCGCTGGTGTTTATAAAGTTTTTTGTAACCTTCTTCATCGGTGTGTTTGCCACCGCCGCCGCTTCCGATAATGGTGGCTGCATTTTTAAGTCCCTCGGCACCGGAGATACCGGCATCGATAATAGCCTGCTCAGCCGCTAATATGGCAAGTTGTGAAAAACGATCCAGCAGCGGCAACTCATCGGCCGAAAATAATTCATTTTCGTCGTATTCCGGCAGCATTGCAGCAACTGAAAGTTTAATGCCTTCTATAGGCGATATCGGTTTGATTGCACATTGGCCATGGCTGATGCCCTGCCAGAAGTCATCTGTGGTTAAACCAAAAGCAGACACTGCTCCCAGTCCGGTAATTACTACACGGTGAGTCATTGTTAACGACCAGTATTAGCGCTTATAGCGCTATATTATTGGGTGGCATCTTCCAGACGAACTAAAATATCATTGACGGTGACAATGGAGGGAATCAGTTCATTCGGGATTTCTATATCAAAAGTTTCTTCGAGTTCAAATAATACGGTAAGCGCTTTTAAAGAATCAATGCCCAATGCCGCTAACTCAGTTTCCGGTCTGACATCTTCAACTTTGCAATGCACAATTTTTGCAATTACATCTGCTACTTTGTCTAAAGTCATATTAACTGTTATTCAAATAATCGTTATAAATCAGTTCAAATCAATTAACTGAATAACGCGCAGAATTCTTCATCCTGCCTACTCCATTAGCATCCATAGTGCGTATTCCAATAATCAGTTCAGCAAAAAAATAGAACTATTAGTAATAAGAATAACCTAATGGTACATATTTTGGCTTCTGTCGTCTATAATTATTCTTATATATTTCAGTTAGATTGGATATATTATTAAACTAAATATTAGTTATCTGTACTAACTGTAAGCTAATAACGAGCATAAATGATGTCATTTCTACAATAAGGGATAATATAATGAAAATAGAACACCAGCCTGCCAGCCGAAACAAAACAGCGGTTACTGACGATGAGAATAAAAACAATCAGGAAAGTTTCAAACAGTTCTGTACCCGCTATGATCCTGAAACCAGTGCTATCTGGTGCTGGATGCAGCCTGAGCCCAGACCCTGCTTAAATATATCTTTAATAGATGAGCTTATTGAATTACAAATTCAGTTAATGTCTACCTATAAAAACCGGCACCCGGATACCGTGTGGCCATTCCGGCATCTTGTTATCGCATCAAAAACACGGGGAATCTTTAATCTTGGTGGTGATCTGGCATTGTTTAAACAATGTATTACAAATAATGATGCACAGCGGCTTAGAGATTATGCCTATAAATGCATTAACTTGTTACACCGTAATATTGGAAATCTGGATTTACCGATAACCACTATTGCCCTGGTTCAGGGACAGGCGCTGGGTGGTGGTTTTGAAACCGCTCTGTCCTGTGATGTCATTATAGCTGAACGCAGTAGCCAGATGGGGTTCCCTGAAATTCTGTTTAATCTGTTTCCGGGCATGGGTGCTTATCATTTACTTACCCGTCGAATTGGTTCTGCACTGGCAGAGCGAATTATCCTCAGTGGAAAAACCTATACTGCCGATGAACTTTATGAGATGGGATTGATTGACGTTATTGCCGAAGACGGTGCAGGCGCAGAGGCCGTCGAAGATTACATGAAAAGTCATAATCGCTCGCATAATACTGTTCGTGCAATAAAAAAAATCAGGCAGCTGGTACACCCGATAACACAGCAGAGTCTTTATGATATTGTTGATATATGGATAGACGCAGCCATGGCTTTAAACAAAAAAGACCTGGCAAAAATGGAACGCCTGTTATATTTACAAAAAGATCAGAAAAATAGTGCCTTGATAAAGCAGAAAAAGGCAAGCTTTACACGGCGGCGTGGTGACTGGCGAAAAATTACAGATGTCAGCTTTCCCCTGACAACACATCTGGGTGAGAATGTATCACATAACCGGAGACAGAATGATTGCCGCAGACAGCACTGAATAATTTTTTAATGCATGGCTGAATTGAATATATAAGGACGGGTGGATGCTTAAATCCATAAAAAATTTGTTTTTATTGCCCGTGATCTGGCTTTTTCTTGTCATTTTAAGCCTTGTGCTGTATTTATTGTCGCACCTGCCACGCACCCTCTCCGGGCGTTATTATCATTTTCTTTCGCGTTTCTGGTGCCTGCTATTTGTGCTTGGCCTGGACGTGAACTTACGGCTGGTTCATAAAAATAAAAAGCCTCTGCCTGAACATTACATACTGGTGGCGAACCATCCTTCCGCGTTTGAAGATTTCGCGGTGCCGTCATTGTTTGA
>JAJRUQ010000190.1 GCA_024277705.1 Gammaproteobacteria bacterium | reverse complement strand
GTCGCTCCTTGCCATCCATGGCACCGCGACATACCGTACATCCTGTTGTACATGCGTCGCTCCTTGCCATCCATGGCACCGCGACATACCGTACATCCTGTTGTACATGCGTCGCTCCTTGCCATCCATGGCACCGCGACATACCGTACATCCTGTACATAAAAAAAGCAGATACGTTTGTATCTGCTTTTAAAATATTGTATTCAGAGGCGAACATCTGATACAACGGAGAAAATATTTTTATTATTAATTCATCTTAATCGTGGAACAGCAGCTCTTCTGTAACTCCCTGGTTTTCAAGAATCTTACGTAACTGCTTTAATGCATCCATTTGAATCTGGCGTACCCGTTCACGAGTCACGCCCAGTTCCTTGCCGACATCTTCCAGTGTTGTGCGTTCGTGGTTATGTAAACCAAAACGACGTACCAGTACTTCACGCTGCTTTTCATCAAGCTGGTCCAGCCAGACACCCAGATTTGCCATCACGTCTTCATTCTGCAGCATTTCCGGTGGTGCCGAAACACGTTCATCGGCAACAATTTCCAGTAATGGACGATCATTTTCTTTACCAACAGGCATATCAACCGAAGTTACACGATCACGTAAACCCAACATTTTTTCAACGCCGGCGACCGGTTTATTCAGCATTTTTGCAATGTCGTCTGCGGTGGGCTCGGTATCCATGGTCTGCTCCAGTTCACGAGCAGCTCGCAGATACACATTTAATTCTTTAATGACATGGATAGGTAAACGAATCGTACGGGTCTGATTCATTAACGCACGTTCGATGGTCTGGCGAATCCACCAGGTTGCATAGGTTGAAAAACGGAACCCTTTTTCAGGGTCAAATTTTTCTACTGCGCGAATCAGGCCAAGATTACCTTCTTCTATCAGATCGAGTAAAGCCAGACCACGGTTCATATAACGACGAGCAATCTTCACCACCAGGCGAAGGTTACATTCAATCATTTTTTTACGGGAGTCCATGTCGCCTTTCAGCGCTTTACGAGAGTAAAAAACTTCTTCCTCTGCGGTTAACAAAGGGGAGCCTTCTATTTCACGCAAATACAGGCGTGTTGCGTCAAGCTCTTTTCGATTTACTTTTGCATCAGGATCGACATCGGCTTTGATTTTTGCTGCAGCCGTTTTACTACTGGCTGCTTTACTACTGGCTGCTTTACTACTGGCTGCTTTACCGCGACCTGCTGCTTTACTTGCAGATTTCGGTTTTTTCGCTGCCTTTTTTTCTGATACGCCATCTTTGTCGTCCAGCTCGACCTCATCAATGTCGTGCATAATTAAGACACCCGTCCCCATTTTTTCATTAGTTGCCGCAATAGCTTCGCTCATAATTGTACCCTACCCCAAAACGTGTTTTATAGTTATTTTTTTATACGCATTTTATTGTGTAAGTTGGAAAGTTCTTTGCCCCTTTAAATCCAAACACTTACATGATTTTTCTAACGTCAGCCCTTACGTTATGAAAATTTATATCATTAATTCTTAAGTGGAAGCAAGTATTTATTAAAAAAAACTAGAATTTAATTTATGTTTACGCTGTAAACCACATGATATTGTGCTTTTTGTTAAGCAAACACACAAGCAGGCATATTACTTTTGGGCAGGTTATGCGGGTGTTTTGTTAACTTTCAGCGTTGATTTTATACTTTAAGCCAAGATGATGATATAAAACAACGAAATGCCAGAATAAAAAATACAGACCCGGATCAACATAAATAAATATCATTACCGGGCGGTTTTAAAAGATTAAAAACATTTCCTTAAAACTCGCTTCTGAGCCTTAAGAGAAGTTGTAGGTTATAAGTAGCAAGTTAAAAGCTGGATAACCTTCTGTTTAACAGCTTCTATTGCTTTAACGTTTTTAAACTTAAAACTTGTAACTTACAACTTCTCTTAATGACCGATCTCGGAAGTTAAGCATTGCTACCAGGGCAGGTATTTAAGCGGGTCGACCGGTTTACCGTTTTTTCGTATTTCAAAATGCAGCATTGGTTTTTGCTTTTCCTTATGCCCCATTTCTGCAATTTTTGTCCCGGCTTTTACCCTGTCACCTTCTTTCACCAGTAATTTGCGGTTATAAGCGTAAGCACTCAAGAAAGTTTTATTATGTTTAATAATCACAAGATTGCCATAACTGATCAAACCATTACCGCTGTATACCACCTTACCAGCAGCAGCGGCGACAATCGCATCACCGGTTTTACCCGCGATATCGATACCTTTGGCATCATTACGACGACGATCAAACTTTTTAATTACCTTGCCTTTAAATGGCCATTGCCAGTGTAACGATCTGGGCCAGTCAGAAGAGGATCGGGGGGGCAACGGTTTAGCGTTAAGCTTTGGTGATTTTTCTACCGGGCGTTTCGCCGTTGTATTCGCAACAGTGTTATTCAGCGGTTTTAAAAATATGGTTTGACCGGGGTGGATGGTATAGGGTTTTTTAAGCTGGTTAAGCTGTGCAAGTGTTTGCACGCTAACACCGCTACGTTTTGAAATGGCATATAAGCTGTCGCCCTGTTGTGCCTGCAACCACTTTTGTGATGCTGCACTTTTCTTTGCTGTTGTCGATACAGAGCCTGAGCTGTCCGCTAATGGCTCGGCTTTTACCGGTTCGCTATAAACATATTGTTTAGATTGCTCATTGATGTCCTGTTCAGCCCTGGCTCTGTAAGCCGTTGTTTCATAATCGGGCGGTTGCCGGGTATGCAGACGCTGCCCCGCTCTGACACGTTCGGCGATATCTATTTTATTCCAGGCGGCAAATTCAGCAGGGTCAAGCTCATAGCGCCAGGCAATAGAATAAAGCGTGTCACCTGACTTTACGGTGTAATCATCCGGATTCCAGCTGCGGCCATTTCGCGCACACGAGGTCATCGTTGCCACAACCAGTAAGCATGCCAGAACCGTCGATATGGAAAAGAAACGCTGTCGACACATTATTGATAAATAAAAATTTTTATTTAATGAAGGTAAATAAATACAGCTACCAGCAATACCGTCAACCAGCCTAACCATTCAATATACTTTCTGACCATAGGCTCAAGTTTTGGACCTGCCCATGCCATTGCCAGCGCCACCAGGAAGAAGTGTGCAGTACGCCCGACCAATGCCGCCAGGATAAACGGCAGCAAAGCCATCGACAGGGCACCGGCTGTCAGGGTAAACAGTTTAAAGGGGATCGGCGAAAAACCGGCAATCACCACCGCCCAGAACCCCCATTCTGCAAACCAGCGCTGAGCCGTCAGGTATTTATCCCAGTAGCCGACATCATGGATGATGGGTTCAATCGCATGAATAGCAAAATAGCCCAGATAATAACCGACAATTCCACCAAGTACGGACATGGTGGTGGCGATCAAGGCGATTCGCACAGCACGTTCCGGTTTGGCAATAACCATCGGTGCAACCATTAACGCGGTCGGCACCGGGAAAAAAATAGACTCAAAAACACTGACACCAATTAAATAACGTTCGGCGTGAGGATGTGCTGCCCATTGCATCACTTTGTTATATATTCCTGCAAAAATCATTAACTTACAGCTCCATCGAGTAGCGGTACGAAACTTACCAGTTCCAGTGTGGATTCTTCAACCCCTTCAGTGCTGCGTGTAAACAGCTTTAATTCCTGGACACCACCGATAGAACCCACGGGGATAACCATACGACCGCCAACAGCCAGTTGCTCAAGTAAACTTTGAGGTACTGTTTTTGGTGCAGCGGTCACCATAATCGCCTGATAGGGTGCATTCGGCTGCCACCCCCAGGAACCGTCACTGTGTTTGGAAAACACATTCATCAGCCCTAGCTTGCGATGAGCATCACGGGCTTTTTGCAGCAATGCACTGATACGTTCAACGGTATAAACCTTGGCTACCAGGCGTGACAGTATCGCTGATTGATAGCCGGAGCCGGTGCCTACTTCAAGCACCACATCAGGAGTACCATTCTCCAGTAAAATTTCTGTCATTCGGGCAACGATATAAGGTTGCGAGATGGTCTGACCATGACCAATGGGCAATGCGGTATCCTCATAGGCTCGATGCGCCATCGCTTCATCGACAAAAATATGCCTGGGCGTGGTTCTGATCACTTCCAGTACACGTTCGTTTTTGATGCCTTTGTCACGCAAACGATCAATCAGACGGTCACGAGTACGCTGCGACGTCATGCCTATACCTTGTATATCGTTACTTATCATCTACTTGCTAAAATATTATGGTTATATATGGATTTAAATATTGTTTGAAGTCAGCCAGTTATCCAGTTCACCAAGGCTATCATACCGGGTTAAATCAATTTGCAGCGGTGTTATTGAAACATAATTCTGGCTAACCGCATAAAAATCGGTGCCTTCACCGGCATCCTGTGCTTCGCCCGGCGGTCCCACCCAGTACATGGGATCACCTCGCGGGTCGTCCTGCACTATCATGCCGGCTGACTGGTGGCGATTACCTAGGCGTGTGGCCCTGAAACCTTTAATTTGTGTCCATGGAACATCGGGAACATTGATATTTAATATGGTGTTGGCCGCAAACTCTGCCTGACTCAGGGTTTTCAGCAGCTGTAACACCGCCAGCGCCGCACTTTCATAATGCTGCGGCGTATAGGAATCCATCGATACCGCAAGCGCAGGCAAGCCCAGGTGACGGCCTTCCATAGCAGCAGCAACTGTTCCTGAATACAGCACATCATCGCCCATATTAGCGCCGGCATTGATTCCCGAAACAATCATATCCGGCTTATTTTCAAGTAGACCGGTAATAGCAAGATGTACGGTATCGGTAGGCGTACCATCGACATAATAAACGCCCGGCTTCACCTGACAGGCACGCAGACCGCGTTCCAGAGTTAATGAATTACTGGCCCCGCTGCAATTTCTTTCCGGAGCCACCACCGATACCTGATAGTCAGCTGACAGTGCTTCGGTAAGCACCGCAATGCCCGGTGCCCGGTAACCATCATCGTTAGAAACTAAAATATGCACAAACAACTAATCACGATAAAATAAAACCCTAACTATACCGTATCAAGAGGTGAATAATGAGTAATGATTCAACAAAAAATGATCAGGAATCATTATTTATGCAGGAAATGGCTGATGTTGAACCGTTGAAACCGGACAACAAAATAAAAATAACGAAAAAACCTGAAAAAACCCCTCGCTACATCGAAGCTGAAGACTCCTGCTATGCCATTGATGATGTTTTTTCTGACAGCGAAATTATCGAAGACTGCCCGGATATTCTCAGTTTTTCACGCAGCGGACTGCAACACAAGGTAGTAAAAAAGTTAAGACAGGGAAAATTTCCGATCGAACATGCACTCGACCTGCATGGCTTAACCGTGATTGAAGCAAGGAAGGCATTAGTTGAATTTTTTGGCGAATGTGAAGCGGCAGAAATTCGCCATGCCATTATCGTTCACGGCAAAGGCTTTCGTTCAAAAGACAAACCAGTGATCAAACCGATGCTCAATCGCTGGCTGCGAGTGGTGGATAACGTACTGGCATTTCATTCCGCACAGCCCAAAGACGGCGGCAGTGGTGCGGTTTATGTCTTACTAAAAAAGTCGCCAGTTGACAGTTAGCCATTGCTTGAACTGAACGTGTCTAACTAAACGGGGTCGGAGTCAATTTAATTAGCGTAGCCTTTTTAATAGCGCCATTGTTGTTTAAATTGACTCCGACCCCTGATGACCTGAAGTTAAGAATAAATACGCCGGCGCAACAATGCGGGCAGCAGAATCAACAGCAGGCCGGTGAGCCCCAGACTACCGCCACCGCCTCCACCACTGCTTCCGCCACCACCGGTTAATATGCCGCCTTTGGTATTGGTCGTGGTGGTGGTATTACCGGTAGCATTGTTCGGATCAACCACAGAATATCTCAACTCATAAGTGGCACCGGCATAACTGTCACCGTCACCGGTCCAGGTGACCACCTGCAGGTAATAGGCGCCACTGGCGGGCACCGTGAATTCAATGTTTTCATTACTGTCAGCGGTGAAAGAACCGGCAAGAATGGTTGTACCATCGCTATCGATAAGATAAAGATCCAGGTCACTGTTAACACCATGAGTAAACAGCAGATCAGCTATGATGTGCTTTTTATCTGCAGGCACCACAATCTGGTACCAGTCCTCATCATTAGAAATGCCCTGTCCCAGTGAAGTATTATTCAGTGATAACGGATAAGCAGAAGCTGCATTATTATTCACTTCATAAGCATCATCATTGGCTATGGTGGTAGACGGTGTGGTTACTCCCCACCACATATTGTAGTTTTGCCCGCTATAACTGCCACTGTTATAAACCCTGATGTAATAGGTGCCACCACTGCTGACCCGGAAAGACATCTCGTCATTATCATTCGTTCCAGTGGTGTTACCAGTACCGACAATCTGCTGCAAACTATTGTAAAGCGTTATATCAATATCGCCCTGAGAATAGATATACTCAAGATAGACATATAACTGCGTTTTATCGGCAGGCACGGTGATCTGGTACCAGTCTTCATCATTGGAGGTAACAAAACCACCGGTTAGATCACTCAGCCAGGTACTGGTAGAAGAAAAAACAAACGCCGAAGCAGAGTCATTATTCGGCTCTGCCAGATCGTCACTGACGGTTGTTGTCGGCTGCACACCGTTCCACAACAAGTCATAACTCTGACTGGTGTAAACACCGCTACTGTTAGTAACGACAAGATAATAGGTTCCGGCACTCACTACATCGTAATCGATAGATTCATTATCAACCACCCCGATAGATTCAGTAATGGTGCTTCCTGCAGAATCTTTGAGTGCTATATCCAGGTCACCCTCAGCATGGGTAAATTGAAGATCCACCTGCACCCGGGTTAAACCACTGCTGACCTGTATCTGGTACCAGTCCTGATCAGCCGCAACCGCCATGCCGGAAATAGCACTTAACCAGGTATTGACGGACTGTGAATAAGCCGTACTGATATCATCATTTTCTTCATAGGCATCATCTGTCACCACCGTTGTCGGTACCAGATCATCCCACCATAAATCATAAGCCTGGCCGGTATAACCACTGTTGTTATAAACTGCAATATAATAAGTACCGGCAACAGGTACCTCAAAATCAATAGACTCATTGTCGGTGTCACTATTAGAATATACAACAGAAGCAAATGCCGCATCATACAGCTCAATACCCAAATCGCCCTCTGCCTGGCTATGCAATAGCTCAACCTGAACTCGCTCATAGCCGGAGGTGACGGTAATCATATAATAATCAACATCCGCAGCTATTCCGCCACTACCGGTAAGATCACTCAGCCAGAAACCTTCGTTACCCGTATGATCAAAAGCACTGGCAAAACTATCATTTTCTTCATAAAGATCATCAACTGGTGTGACAGTATTCCACTGCAGGTCATAAGCAGCACCATTGTATAAACCGCCAGCTAAAGTATAAGTTATCACTCTGATGTAATAGGTACCGCCGGTCGGGGCCACATCATATTCAATATATTCATTATCCGTGGCTGAAGTGGATTCAATAAGTAATACACCACTGCTGTCGTAAAGCTCAAGATCAAGATCTGCATCAGTATTAAGGAATTGCAGATCAACCTGCACCCGGTTTGAGCCCGAGTTAACATAAATCATATACCAGTCTTCATCCCATGATGCGCCCTGACCGGCAATAGTGCTGAGTGGCACCGCTTGATATAATGACAGATCAGTCGCTGTGAACAAGGTATTATTGACTTCGTAAGGATCCTCGGCAATCGCACTGGCATTAAAAGAAATACCTGCCAGTAAAACTACGGTTACTAAATACCGAATAAATTGAATAATCATTACCACATCCTCCACAAAATCTTATATATAAAGTATATCAATTTCAAAACTTAAATCCAGATGAATTTAACCAATCACGCCAGACATAATAACAACATAGTGCACGAAAGAGTAAATATTCACCATCATGATCATGATCAATGTGCGTTGCTATCAGATTTGACATCAATACCGCTTTAGTGAACAATCATCAAAAAAATAGTAAATATAAATTCAACCATTGCCAAAGGGTATTTTGACCATGAATCATAAACTTCTGTTAAGCATTATTGCCGCCAGTATTGCCTCTGCATCGCTGAACACCTCGGCAGACACACTGTTCCGGCCGCGCGCTTCACTGGGTTATTCCTCCTATGAACTGACGCTGACTGACCCGGGAGACACGCTGTCCGAATCGTCTTATCTGAAGGGAGGCATCGGTGTAACTATCGCCACCGGACAACTGTATTTTGACCTCGGCTTCAGCAACAGTCTTGGCGCCACCTACGATGAAGGTGTAACCCCGGGTGAAGATTTTAATCGCAGCGATACAACCCTGACCATCGGCTATGTCTTCAGCAACAACATGACCCTGTTTGGTGGTTACAAATCCGGCAGCTCTGAATTCAATAATTCATCAACAAGTGTATCATCAACAAAATTTGACGCCAGCGGCCCTTATCTTGGTCTTGGTATCGGCTTCCCTAGCAGTGGTGGCACCTGGTCATTTAATGCTGCCATCGCAGCGCTCAGCGCTGAGCTTACTGATAATGACACAGGAATTCCCTTTAATGCATCAGCCGATGCGGTTGGTTTTGGCCTGGGCGCCGGTTATTCTATGCCTTTTGGCAGTACACAAGGGCTTTCATTCAAAGCCAATTTCCAGTCATACGACTACACAGACTGGGAAGATCCTAATTATATCCCCCCCGATATTCAGGAAAGTATTTTCGCCATGGATGTTGAATACTATTACAACTTCTAACACTTTTTCACCCTTTATACCGGTAACAAAATGGTAAAAAAACTTAAGATAGCTGTCTGGTTAAGGGTGCTAACGCACCCTTTTCTTTTGCTGCTGTTTCTTTCTGCCTGCAGTAGCGGGCCGGCAATACAGGAAAGCCGGGTTGAACTGCCTTTCTGGTATGAAAACCCTTCTTATCCCGGCTATATCGGGGTAACGGCCTCTGCCATGCCACAGAAAATCGGTGGCATTGAAGGTCAGCGGCGGGCCGCATTACTGATGGCCCGCGCCGAAATGGCAAAAATGAAAAACGTACAGGTGCAGTCACTCAGTGAAACCGTTACCACTACCACCAACTCCGGTGTCAGGTTCAGTAATGAGGATTATCGCAGGATTGGATCAACCCAGGCTTTACAGCTATACAATGTTGTAGTCAAAGATGAGTGGATCCACCCGGAAACCGGTGAACTGTTCCTGTGGCTGGTGTATCCGGTTAGTCCTTAGCTCTGGCTTACCTTCTGCTGTTGAGCCTTAAGAGAAGTTTTAATGGCCGTTCTCTGACATTGATCAACAAACGATTCGCCGGCATTCAGCAACGGGTTTAAAACACCATGATGGTCATTTTACCTTCGTTATGTTCTTCTTCGGCTTCTTTTTCTTCTTTCTTTTCGGCCTTTTTAGTGGCATTGGCACGTAACTGTTCGAGCTCACGTTCGGTCTGGCGTCTGGCTGCGGCTTCTTCGTAGGCGGAAGGCTGGGTTATCACGGCAGCCGCTGGTGCAGGTGATGCCCGTTTGCGTTGTGCAGCTGCAGGAGTGGCTGTGTCCAGCGTAGTGGCTGTGCCCAGGCTGGAGATCACCTGATTCTTGAGTTCGGTACGCATTTGCTCGGTAATCGCCGGTGTCACCAGGGCACTGATCTCATATTCCACGCGCCAGCCGGTTTTATCCGGGGTCAGGTCAAATGTCTGTTTGATAATACGAATATCCGATATTCGTGCGGAGACTCTTGAACGGGCTTCATCTTTGGTCAGGTTGAAATTTTTGACTTCGGTGACTGACTCAACCACCACCAGTGAGCCCCGCTCGGCGGCTTCTCTTTCCGCTTTAATGCGCGCTTTGTCCATACAGTTATCTTTGGTGATCGACAGGCTGCAGGTTTCAACGGCAGACACACGAATATTCTGTGGTTTACTTATTTGTGCAAGTTGTTTATTGAGTTGTTTTTCAGCAATCTCTTCCGACATCCGGTCTATGCTGCGCTGTAAACCTTCACGTTTTTTCAAGGCTATGTCGTAGGCCTTTTTATCCTGAACGGCCTTATCACTAACCACACGCAGGTATTCTTGTTCAGACAGATAAGCCTTGTTGGCGGCACGCCACTCCTTTCTTTTGGCATTAATCTTGTCAGAAAAATCCATATCCGGGTATTTAGCTTCGGTATCACGCAACTGATTCAGTGCTTCGCGTTCAACCTCAACGCGTGATTTGAGTGTATTAAGTTTTGCCCTTGATGAGTCCAGCTCGATCTGTGCGGTACTGTACCCCATATTCGCCTTGTCAATTTCTATATTCAAGGCTTTCATTTCCTGCAATTTGGACTGCAGCAGTCTCAATTCTTCATCGCCGGCAAAGCTGTTAATGCTGGTAAAACACAAAGCCGTTACGACTAGAAACTGACTGATTGATTTGATCATGCTGCTTTTCCTGATACTGACCGTCTTCGAATAGACGATTACAAGATTATTCTATCGCATGAATCCAACAATCACAAACCACAACTTTATCCATGCAGACGGCTGATGAGCAGCAATAGCTACTTATCGCCAGCGTTTTTCTGCCGGCTTTTTTCATCCGACATCATGGCCAGTAAATTTTCAGCCAGGGCTTCATAAATCGGTTTTTTACAGACCAGTTTCGATACCCCGGAGGAAATCAGGGCGGTAGCCATCATTGCCAGTACCAGTTCATGGTTGTCGGTCATTTCCATGACGATAACAAAAGCGGTAATCGGCGTTTGTACTACGCCGGTGAAATAGCCGATCATGCCGAGTATAACAATGGTCGAAGCCATTTCTGCAGGAAACAAGTGCGCCAGATTAGCCCCCATGCCGGCACCACTGGCTAATGACGGGGCAAACAGACCACCGGGAATAGTGGTTAGATAAGTGGCTGCGGTTGCCAGTATTTTATACAGCGGATACATCAGTCCATAGTCCACCTGACAGCTGTCAAGTCCGGCACAACTGACAATCTGCTTGGCTTCAAGATAACCGGTGCCATTGGCTGTGCCATTGCTGAGTATGCTTAAAACAGCAACACTCAAACCACAGACTAAAGCAATCAGCAACCAGCGTGTTTGCATATAGGGCCGTAATTTTTTAGAAGCGCTGATCAGACCCTGACTGAACAGGCCGCCAAACAAACCACCGACCACACCACAAACCAGCACTCCCAGCCAGACCCAGCTGAAGTCCAGTTCTGCCGGTGTGGTGCCATAATAGCTGTAATTATTCTGGTGAACAATAATAGAGGTCATACCGGCCAGTACCACACCGACCAGCATCATACCGCTGTTGCGCCGGTCAAACGATCTTGCCATTTCTTCGATGGCAAAAATAATGCCCGCCAGCGGGGTATTAAAAGCGGCCGCTATACCAGCACCACCACCGGTTAAAATCAAACCACGCTCAACATATTTTGACGGCAGATGGGCATATTTTCCCAGTGAGTGCATGATGGCAGCACCGAGATGAACCGTCGGGCCTTCACGACCTAACGAGGCACCGCTGGCTAAAGCCAGTACCGCCATCAGCACTTTGCCGAGCACCATGCGCATCGATAATAAACGGTTACTCAAACGACTGCCGGGATCGGCCAAAGCAATTAATGTTTGTGGAATACCACTGCCTTCGGCGCCACTGAATACTTTTCGGGTGATATAAACGGTCAATACAAAACCGGCAGGCGTTATCAACAAAGGTAAATATTGATTATAGGCAATGATATGTCTGAATACGTGGTCTGCCCAGTCGGCCATCAAGGCAAAAACAGCCGCCACCAGACCAACCAGTATTGCGCCCCCCCAGAACACCAGACGGCTACGCCAGGTACGGGGTTTGAAAAAACGGTATCTTATTCGTTTAACGTGACGGCGCATGAGGAATCATAGTTTTAAGTTATAAGTTATAAGTTATAAGTTATAAGTTATAAGTTTTCAACCATCGGGGTCGGAGTCATTTTTTCAAGCTGAAGTGATTAATAAATAAATCTGTAAAATAAAAATGACTCTGAGCTTCCCCTAAGTAAATAATTTTTACAGGCTGAAGCTGTTCACTCAGGGGTCGCAACCACCGGGGTCGGAGTCATTTTTTCAAGCTACAGTGATTAATAAATAAATCTGTAAAATAAAAATGACTCCGACCCCTAAGTAAATATAACTTACAACTTACAACCAGCATATTCCATCAATACATGATTTCGACCTGTTCCTGACCATACACTTTATCCAGACGGCTTAACAGTTCATCGGAGGGTACAATATTCCATTCTTCGCCGAGTACAAATTGAGAAATATCCCTGCCACTATTGTATTCGATATTCACCGGACAATTGCCATCACGATAGGTATTTAATACTTCGATTAACTGCTGCGTCACATTGGCATCCGACCAGCTACCGTTCGCTTTACTGCGGTCGAGCTTTATCTGTAAGCCACGAGAAAACTTTTCTCTGGCCTGTGTCATGGTATATATAGTACTGGCATTAATGGAGTATGCCGCATTAAAGTCATCATAACTCACACTGCCAACAACCACGCAGACTTTGTCTTTTACCAGTGCCTGGCCGTATTGTTCAAAAACATCTTCATACAACACCACTTCAACTCTTGCCGTCCGGTCATCAAGCACACCGGTTACAATTTTACTGCCGGTTTTTGTTTTTCGTACCCGCATGCCAATCAATAAACCGGCCAAACAATATTGTTTTTTATTTTTTTTACTGTAGCGGGAAAAACCACCGCCCTTTTCACCTTCCGGCACCAGATCAGGCACTTTTGAAAAACGGCACTCAGTAAAACGCCGTAACTCTTTTTCATATCGGGTAATGGGATGACCGGTTAAGTATAATCCCAGGGTTTCTTTTTCATTGATCAGACGGGTTTCATCATCCCAGTCCTCAACATCAATAATATGCACATTGGCATGGGTGTCCGGCTCATCTGCTGAGGCAAACATATCATCCTGACCGACACTGGCGTTTTTCTGGTTTTGTTCTGCAAGTTGCACCGCGTTACTCAAACTTGCAATTAAACTGGCGCGGTTTGCACCTAAAGAATCCATGGCACCGGCCTTGATCAATGCTTCCATCACCCGGCGGTTGACTTTACGGGTATCACTGCGCTGGCAAAAATCATATAGATCAACAAACACACCATTCTCATTGCGCTCGTTGATAATGCCTTCGAGTGCTGCTTCACCCACCCCTTTTAAAGCCCCCAGTCCGTAAAGTACTGATTTGGTGTCCGGCACACTGAATTGATAGCTCGACTGGTTGATGTCCGGCGGTAAAACACTGACCTGCTGTAGATGACAGTCTTCAATCAGGCCAACCACTTTATCGGTATTATCCATGTCTGCCGATAACACCGCCGCCATAAACTCGGCAGGATAATGCGCTTTCAACCATGCTGTCTGGTAGGACAGCAAGGCATAGGCGGCGGAGTGTGATTTGTTAAAGCCGTAACCGGCAAACTTTTCCATCAGGTCGAAAATATGAGTAGCCAGGTCGGCATCGACACCGCGAGCCACTGCGCCATTCATAAACAGTTCCCGCTGCTCGGCCATAACCTCCACTTTTTTCTTGCCCATGGCACGGCGCAACATATCCGCCCCCCCCAGGGTATAGTTTGCCAGTACCTGAGCAATCTGCATCACCTGTTCCTGATACAGAATAACCCCGTAAGTCGGTGTTAATACCTGTTCCAGGTCCGGGTGAAAATAATCCACTTCTGCCCGGCCATGCTTACGGTTAATGAAATCATCCACCATGCCGGACTGTAACGGCCCCGGCCGGAACAATGCTACCAGCGCAACAATATCTTCAAAGCTGTCGGGTTTAAGGCGGGTAATCAGGTCTTTCATACCGCGTGATTCAAGCTGGAATACGGCCGTAGTATTGGCAGCCTGCAACAACTCAAAAGTTGCTTTATCATCCAGCGGCAAATGCTCGATTTCCAGCGGCGCTTCATTTTCAACAGCCCGGCGTTGATTTACATGTTTGACCGCCCAGTCAATAATAGTAAGAGTACGCAGCCCGAGAAAGTCAAACTTTACCAGACCAACCGCTTCCACATCATCCTTGTCAAACTGGGTAACGACTCCGGCGCCGCCTTCTTCACAATAAAGCGGGCTGAAGTCTGTTAATACGGTCGGTGAGATCACCACGCCACCGGCATGTTTACCGGCATTTCTGGCCAGACCTTCCAGGGATAATGCCATATCCAGAATAGCAGTGACTTCTTCATCATTTTCGTAAGAGGCTTTCAGTTCATCGGACTCTTCCAGCGCTTTGCTCAGTGTCATGCCGATTTCAAACGGAATCTGTTTGGCAATACGGTCAACAAAACCGTAGGGCTGACCCATCACACGGCCAACATCACGCACCACCGCTTTGGCCGCCATGGTGCCGTAGGTAATAATCTGTGAAACACTGTCACGACCATATTTACGGGCCACATAATCAATCACCCGGTCACGCCCGTCCATGCAGAAGTCAACATCAAAGTCAGGCAGGGAAACACGCTCCGGATTCAGAAAACGTTCGAACAGCAGGTCAAATGCCAGCGGGTCAAGGTCGGTAATTTTCAGAGCATAGGCCACTAGGGAACCGGCACCGGAACCCCGCCCCGGCCCGACCGGTATATGATTATCTTTTGACCACTGAATAAAATCAGCAACAATTAAAAAATAACCGGGGAAGCCCATATTGTTGATAACGTCGAGTTCAATCTGCAAACGCTCGTCGTATGCTTTGCGTTTTTCTGCATAATCATCAGCGGTTTCATCCAGCAATACCTTAAGACGCAGTTCCAGACCTTCTTTTGATACCCGGCAGAAATAACTTTCTTCGGTTTCACCTTCAGGAATCGGAAACTGCGGCAGAAAACTTTCCCCCAGAGTAATTTCCAGATTACAGCGTTTGGCAATTTCGACGGTGTTGCTTAGCGCCTCAGGAATGTCTGCAAACAACTGCTGCATTTCTTCACTGCTGCGAAGATACTGCTGCGAGGTATAATTTTTCGGCCGGCGCGGGTCATCAAGGGTACGGCCATCATGAATACAGACACGGGCTTCATGGGCATCAAACTCGTCTGCTTTTAAAAAACGCACATCATTGGTGGCAACCACCGGCACATCATGGTTGATTGCCAGTTCCACCGCATCAGCAATGTAGGCTTCTTCATTATCACGGCCGGTACGTTGCAATTCTAGATAAAACCGGTTGCCAAAACACGCCAGCCAGTCATGCAAACGCTGTCTGGCCAGATCACTTTGCCCGGCCAGCAGAGCACGACCGATATCACCATGACGACCACCGGATAAAGCAATAATGCCATCGCAATTCTGTTGTATCCACTCAGCCTGAATAATCGGCACCCCGCGATGCTGGCCTTCGAGGTAACTTTTAGAAATCAGCTGGGAGAGGTTAAGGTAACCGCTTTTGTTCTGTGCCAGCAGCACCATCGGAAACGGCGCTTCCTGGTCATCGCCATGACGGATCAGTGCATCTACCCCGATAAGCGGTTTAATCCCCGCTGCCAGTGCAGCGCGGGTAAATTTAACCATGGCAAATAAATTGCTCTGATCGGTCAGCGCTACCGCGGGCATATTGTCATCGACAAGTGCCGCCATCAACGGTTTAACGCGCACCAGACCATCAACCAGGGAGTATTCTGTATGTACTCTCAGATGAATGAAACTTGCCTGTGTTGTCACGTGGTAACCGCCAATAAACCTGTGCCGAAAAGAAGCTTTAGTGTACCAAATCGGTTCACTGGAAACAGCAATAAAAAGGTGACGGAGGGATTATTTTTTAACCACTTTCTTTGATGTATCTATCTGTCAAAGTCCCATTTGTCATCATCATTTTTACAGAATGACTGTTTTACCTTTTTAATCTCATCATCTTTCTTGTACAACATAATACTTAAGGTTCGACATTCATCCGCTATAAAATCATCACTCTCATAAATATCTATTAATTTAATTGTGCCATGAGTATTATTGACTGTGTTTTTCCACTGTCGAACCTCATTCATTTCACCCTTATTCAGCAAATAGAGCGAGCCCTGCTCGATTTGCTGAAAATCTTCATGACTCAGCTCTTTTGCTTCAGATTCTGACATACCAGTCATTCTACGACCTACGTCTCCCACCAGCGCAAACGGTGCCATAAGAATGCCTTTAAACAAACCGGTTACCGCCCCCTGACTGGCTTCTTTACCGGCAACACGGGCTTTATCGATGAGCATATCCGCACGATCCATCAGCGGCGGAATTGACTCGCGCGTATCTTTAACTTCCTGCAGCACATCAGGAACCAGTGGTGTTATTGCCTCTATTTGTGCTGCAACATCAACCACCGCTGCCGAAGCATTGTCCGTGCTGGCAAGCACAGCCGGTAACTGTTGACGAATAGCCGCTGACTCATCAAGTATCAGCGGGATCTGTTCTCTTGTTCGCGCCACTTCCTGCAAAATCGATGGAATCTGTTTTCTGCTTTCTTCAAACTCTTCCAGAATAGGCGGGACCAGCTGTCGTGTGGCTTCTACCTCATCAAGTATCGAAGGTAGCAGTACAACAATTTCACTGACTTCATCAACCAGTGGTTCAATTTTTTCGCTGGTATTTTCAATCATTAACATGATGCCCGGTACCTGCCGGCTGATGACAGATATTTCATAAGTAAAATATGTCAGCGCTGCAGCAAGTGAAAACATAGCAAGCGATAATAAATACGATGCCCCAGGTTTCAGTTTTTTGTGAGATTCACTATCCATATTCAGCGACATCTGTTTAAGACAACCCAGATTAGACTTTTAGCGCTTCACGCACGGGAGCATAACTTCTGCGGTGTTCCGGACAGGGGCCTATGCTGGCAAGAACTTCACGGTGAGCTTTGGTGGGATAACCCTTATGTTTATCAAAACCATATTGCGGGTAGCGCTGATGCAAGTCCAGCATCTGTCTATCGCGCTCGACTTTTGCGAGGATGGATGCTGCGCTGATCTCGGCAACACGCGAATCACCTTTTATAATGGCCGTTGACTCACAAAAACAATCGATCAGTGTTTTATTACCGTCAACAAAAATATGCTCAGGTACTACCGCAAGTTTCTCAGCAGCCATTTTCATAGCATATAACGATGCCTGCAGAATATTCATTTCATCAATCTGTTGAGCGGATACACTGACAACCGCCCAGGCCAGTGCTTTTTGCCGGATTTCAGCAAACAGATGCTCGCGTTTTTTTTCAGAAAGTTTTTTTGAGTCATCCAGACCCGCAATTCGTTCATCAGGGTTCAGGATAACCGCTGCTGCCACAACATTACCGGCAAGCGGTCCACGCCCAGCCTCATCAGTTCCAGCCAGGATGCCATTGATAAAAGGAATTTCATCCTGCAGTGTTATCTTCATATTTTATGTCACTTTATCACTACTGTCCCGTTAAGAACTAAAAAAGCAGGTCTGATAACCCCTTTGTTTTGATACAATGAATTCACCACAAACCATTGAAAACAAAAAAGGAAATCAGACCATGAGCCACCATAATACTGTATTTTTACAACTACTGAAACTTATACCGAGACATGAATTTGAAACCC
>JAJRUQ010000189.1 GCA_024277705.1 Gammaproteobacteria bacterium | reverse complement strand
GATTGCGCACTTATCCAGGTAATGCCTTCGGCTTGATTTTCAGTATTGTGACTCATAACTATTTATCCACAGATAAATGCTAAACGATTTACTTTGTGGCCTGGTTTTAATCTGTGTCTATCTGTGTTCATCTGTGGATGTGTTTTTAGGGTACGGCAACGCGGTCAATGAGCTCCTGAATAAATTTATCAGGGGTAATGCCATCAGCTTCAGCTTCATAACTTAAAATAACGCGATGCCTTAATACGTCAAAAGCGATGGCCTGGATATCATCCGGGCTGACGAAATCACGTTGTGCCAGCCAGGCGTGGGCACGGGCACAACGATCTAACGCGATGGTTGCCCGCGGGCTGGCACCGTATAACAGCCAGCTGGCGAGGTCGTCACCGTAAACGGCGGGATCGCGTGTCGCCAGTACCAGTTGTAATAAGTATTCTTCAAGATTGTCCGCCATATACACGTCAAGGATTTCACTGCGCGCTTCAAAAATACTCTGCTGGTCAATTTTATCATTGGTCTTAAGCAGTGCTATTGAAGTATCCGGCTGGCCACCGGCACGGGCTTCAATATTGGCTTCTTCACGGGCCAGTTGTAATATCTGTTTTTCTGACGCTGCATCGGGATAGCCAATGCTGACATGCATCAGAAAACGATCAAGCTGTGCCTCAGGTAATGGATAGGTGCCTTCCTGCTCAATCGGGTTTTGTGTGGCCATTACCATAAACAGCCGGGGCAGCGGGTAGGTAACCTTACCAACCGTAATCTGACGTTCGGCCATGGCTTCCAGTAAAGCTGACTGTACCTTGGCCGGGGCGCGGTTAATTTCATCGGCCAGTACCAGGTTATGAAACAACGGCCCCTGTTGAAAATGAAAGCTGCCTTCCTGCGGGCGGTAAACTTCGGTACCGGTTAAATCGGCGGGTAATAAATCAGGGGTAAACTGAACCCGGTGAAAATCACTTTCGATGCCTTCGCTTAAGATTTTGATGGCTTTTGTTTTGGCCAGCCCGGGTGCGCCTTCAACCAGCAGGTGGCCATCGGCCAGCAGGGCAATTAATAAACGGTCGACCAGTTTTTCCTGACCGATAATGTGATTTTGTACGTGTTGTTTAATGCGAAGTATCGATTCCAGATTAGACATATTCTGCTTCTTTAGTGTTAGTTGAATAACAGCGATTGTTAAATAAAAATTGTGTACTTTAAAGATGTTTTTCGGGTGAAAAAGTTCACTCCCAAATGGGGGGCTATCTTAGCCTTATTTGTAAGGTAATATGTGTCCGAAATGTAAATTTTCAACATCAGGTGCCTCAAGCAGAAATTTATTTCTGCACAGAGGATAATCGGGAAGTTGGTGTGCTGTTATTGTTTAGAACTCAGGTTCTCTAACAGCTGATTCCAACGCTGCCCCCGCAACGGTGATTGGTGAGAATTGTTCAACCACGGTGAAACCATACATTATGTGTTTCGCGGGAAGGGGATAATTCCGGTATCAGGCCTTAACCGGCCATAACTGATAATAATCAGGATACGCACCATCAGCCCGGAGACCGGCCAGATGAAAACATACAGGTGTCGCGGAGGGCGGCTGGCCAGGTGTGTGTGCTGCGGTTTCTTTATTTTGCATCCATTTTCCTCGTCCGCTTTTCGCTTTTTTTTATTTCAGTGGCGAAAATATTGTTTTATCCTGCTCACAGATATTTTTATTTTATCCTGGCACTATTGTGCCTGCAGAGTCTGCCCGCGCGTGCATGCGATACATCGCCGGAGTCAAAATTACATGTGTTGATTGATGAAGGGCGGATTGATAACAGTATTGGTGAAGTTGACAGGTCGGTAACTTCATCATCATATTCGGTGATAGAGGCGGATCGGTTTAGAAACAGCTTTGTTAATCTGCCGGAAATTCTGGAGCAGGAAGTGGGTGTGCAAACCCGTGCCAGCGGTGGTGAGGGTAGTCTGACTACCGTGGTTTTACGCGGTGCCAGTAATGAACAGGTGATTATTTATCTTGATGGTGTGCCGTTGAATGACGCTTCCGGCGGCCCTGTTGATTTAAGTTTTATTCCTCTTAATAGCATCGAACGTATCGAGATTTACCGGGGCTCAACCCCGTTGGAACTTGGCAGTCCTTCTATAGGTGGAGCGGTTAATATTATTACCCGCAAGGTTTCCGCTCGATCAGCAGTGCAGCCGGGCAGTGACCAGCTCGATACTAATACACAACTAAGTGCCAGTGCTGCCAGTTTCCAGACATATAAATTGAGTGCGACTTCGGCATTATCCTACAAAAAAGATGATGTGCTGTTCAATGCCAGTTATCTGCAAAGTAAAAATGATTTTAGTTTTGTAAATGATAATGGCACACAACTTAACCCTGCCGATGACCGTGTTGAAAAGCGTAATAATGATGGCGTAAAGCAGCTGTCATTACTGGCTAACTGGAAGCACCGTATCAGTACCGAATATGACACTGAACTAAGGCTGGATGTTCTTGATCGCGAAAAACAGATTCCCGGTATCAGCAACAGTCCTGATAGCCAGACTTCACTGGATACTCAAACCTTTAATATACTGGGGCAGTTAAATGCACATGGTTTGTGGTCGAAAAATACCAATGCCAATGTAAAACTGTTTGCTACGGGTAAACAGGAGGTGTTTGATGACTCGCTGGCGCAGATCGGATTTTTTAATCAACATACCGAAAATATCAGCAGAAAGGCAGGGTCACAACTTTTTATACAGATCAATCAGCAACAGATGCAGTGGAAATTGTTGACTGGCATCAGTCGTGAAACCTTCCGTTCAGAAAGTACGCAGGCGCGGGTGGAAAGTGGAAAAAACACACGCAGTCAAATGGAAGTGTCTGCAGAAAATGTGGCTTACTTTGACCAGCAGCGTTTTATTCTTACCATGGTATTACGTTCCCAATGGCTGCTTGATGAACTGTCAGCCGTTAGCGATGGTTTAGGTACGGTCACTCCTGCATTTAATAAAAGCTATCAATTGATCAGCCCTCAGCTGGGTGCAAAATACCGTTTCAATAAACGTACTTATGCCACTGCCAATGTTGGTTTATATAATCGTGCGCCGTCTTTTTACGAGATCTTCGGTGGTGATGGCCTGTTACTGGGCAACCCCGATTTGAAACAGGAAACATCCTTGAATACCGATCTGGGTTTTACCTATGACTGGTATAAACCGTTTAGCTGGTGGCGTGATACCGAGGTTTATGCCGGGGTCTTTTATAACCGGGTAGAAAACCTGATCGTTCGTATTTTTAATGGCCAGGGGGTGGGTGTACCGAAAAATATTTCTGACGCGGTTATCCGGGGTTTTGAATCAAGCATAAAGCTTGTCCCGGCCGAACATCATAGCTTTAACGCAAATATTTCATTGATAGACAGTATCAATAAAACGGATATCCGCAGTTTTAGCGGTAGGTATCTGCCCGGGTATTACCGCCAGAGTTTCAGTTTGCGTTACAGCTATTCTTTAAACCGCTGGTTATACAGTGTGGAAGCCGATATTAAACGAAACATGTATTACGACAGGAGCAACCTGTTAAAAGGCGATGATGTCAATTTGATTAATCTTGCCCTGCGCCGCTACTTCCAGCATGCCAGTATTGATTTCAGAATCAACAATATTCTGAATGAAAATATTGAATATTTCCGCAATCGCCCGACACCGGGACTTTCTCTTTCTTTAACTTACAACCATACCTTCTAATGAGGATATCTTTATGAAAAATGTAAAACTTGTTCTTTCACTGGCGTCATTGTTAACGCTTGCTGCCTGTACCCAGGAGTCAACACCGCCGCCAGCGGTAACTGCCAATGTGATTGTTGCCAATG
>JAJRUQ010000188.1 GCA_024277705.1 Gammaproteobacteria bacterium | reverse complement strand
TTGATGTGTTGCACTTGCGTCATCCTTTTAAAGGCTCACGTCGCTTACGTGATGATTTATGGGATCAGCATGGATTAATCGTCAATCGCAAGAAGGTTCGTCGCTTGATGCGTAAGATGGGCATCCGTGCAGTGTTTCCAGGCTCTAAAACAACTCACCGTAATAAACAACACAAGGTGTACCCTTATCTACTCCGGAATCTAGACATCAATTGTCTTTAGCAACTCCAAGCCTTGATATTTTTGTTTCAGGATTGTTAGATTCATTAGCTATTGTTAAAGATTCGTTGATGATTTCTACTAACCTTTTAGCGTTTAAAGTAACGATATTAATATCATTGCTTGAATAATTATTTGATGTTTTTTGTTTGAAAAAATTATTAAAAAACCCCATTTATCCTCCTTTTTCGCCTAACTACAATTACATCCCCTAAAAATTACTTTTAAAAAGTGATTTTTAGGGGATGTAATAACTTGCCTCACAACATAAACAAGTACTTACTTTTTTATCAGGTAACAAAACTCACACCGGAACAGAATAAAGCAGACCATCATTTTCAGTTTAGCTTCCTGTAAAAAAATGATGCTGGTGGCAATGTCCATAGATTAACCGGCCCGAACATGAGGTCGGGCCAGCTGATTTTTTTATTCATTTTTATGGCGGCTGTTTTTATTCTTGCTGCTTGTGCTGAACCTGCTTTAATATTTTTGTTTAGCCGCATTTTGAATCACCACAGCTGAGACAGGTCATGCAACCATCCATGCTGATAACGGCTTTAGTATTGCATTTATTGCATAACTGGGCGTTTGGCGGAAACTCACCTGTTTCATTATTTTCTGTTTTTTCTGTGCCAGCACCGGCCGTGGCACTGTCTTTACAGTGGATGGCTTCATATTCTTTTCTTTTGGCATCCAGCATCTGTTTCTGGCAGTCATCCATGCCGTTGTCCTTTATCATGCCGATCATTTTCATATGACATTCGATAGCATCGCCGATCTCACAAACCAGTGATGGCTTATATTTCCCGCCTTTTTTGAAATAACCACCGCGCGGGTCAAAGACACTGCGTAACTCATCAACCAGAAATGTTGCGTCACCGCCTTTCCTGAATACCGCTGAGATGATGCGTGTCAATGCGACGATCCACTGGAAATGATCCATGTTTTTCGAATTAATAAAAATTTCGTAGGGGCGGCGTAACTCATGCTCCGTTCCCTGATTAAGTAATACATCATTGATAGTGATGTATAGTGCGTGTTCAGATTGCGGAGTTTTTATTTTGTAGGTTGAACCCAGCAGCATATCAGGGCGTTCAAGCTTTTCATGCATCTGGATAATTTCTGCAGACTCTTTTTCCGGCGCAGTGCTGCTTTCAGCGGATTTCTCCTTAACCACACCAGCAGCGTCATCACTTACAACTTCATAAGCGACTATTTTATTTTTAATTTCTATTGTCATTAGTCTCACCGTTTAATTTTTTATGATTATTCAAATTTATGCCCATGGTTTATACACATGGCTTCGGCTGTTAATTTATATATTCCGCTACGACAGAACAATCGTTAGATTGTGTTTTAATAACGAATCAGAATTTTCCGTAATAACCTTCTTTTAATGCATCATACAAGTTTGCTGCAGTATGTTTTTCTCCATCATAATCAATTTCTTCATTACCTTTTGCTTCAATGAAGCTGCCGTCTTCCAGTGAGAAACGGTAGGTAGTATTTTCCAGGTCGGACTCTTTTACCAGCACTCCCTGAAACACCTCTGGATTAAAACGGAACGTGGTACAGCCTTTAAGGTCTTTCTCATAGGCATATAAATAAATATCTTTAAAATCCTCATAAGGAAAATCAGTTGGAATATTGGCGGTTTTTGATATCGATGAATCGATCCACTTCTGTGCTGCAGCCTGAATATCAACATGCTGTTTCGGCGTTACATCATCAGCACTGATGAAATATGGCGGCAACTTTTCACTCTCTTCTTCTGAAAATGGTTTTGCATTTTTATTAATCATTTCACGGTAGGCAAGAAGTTCAAACGACCAGACATCCACATTTTCCTTGCTCTTTTTACCTTCACGGATGATGTTACGTGAATAATGGTGGGCAAAGCTGGGTTCAATACCGTTGCTGGCATTGTTGCCAATAGACAGCGCAATGGTGCCGGTTGGGGCAATCGAACTGTGATGGGTAAACCGTGCACCGACTTTTTCCAGTTCAGCGACCAGTTCAGGATTAACTTCGGCTACCCGCTGCATGTAACGACTGTATCGGGCATGCAACACTTTACCCTTGATTGTGGCGCCAACTTCCCAGCCATCCTGTTTCATTTCAGGGCGACGGCTCAGCATTTCGGAAGTGACTTTAAAATCCTGTTCGAGAACAGGTGCCGGACCTTTTTCCTTGCCCAGATCAAGCGCTGCCTGCCAACCGGCTATCGCCAGTTCGCGGGTCACTTTTTCGGTAAAGGCCAGTGATTCTTCCGAACCATAGCGCACTCCCATCATGGTTAATGCCGATCCCAGTCCCAGATAGCCCATGCCGTGGCGGCGTTTGTTATGTATTTCATTACGCTGCTGCTCCAGTGGCAGGCCATTAATTTCGACCACATTATCCAGCATACGGGTAAACACTTTCACCACTTCACGGTAAGTCTCCCAGTCGAAGCAGGCATTTCCGGTAAACGGCTGTTTCACCAGATGGGTCAGGTTAATGGAACCCAGCAGGCAGGCACCGTATGCCGGCAAGCCCTGCTCACCGCATGGATTGGTGGTTCTGATATTTTCACAGAACCAGTTGTTGTTCATTTCATTGTATTCATCGATAAGAATAAAACCCGGCTCGGCATATTCATAGGTTGAGGTCATGATGACATTCCACAACTTGCCGGCATCAATGGTGCGGTAAATACGGCAGGCGACTTTACCGGCTTCATTTTCAATATAGTTGTCTTTGATTGGCCAGTCACGCCAGATCACCTGTCCGGCATCGTTTAAATCAATTTTCTGCGCTTTAACCTCTTCTTCTGTAACCGGGAATGCCAGTGGCCAGGGCGCATCATTTTTTACCGCTTCCATAAATTCGCTGGTAATCAGCAATGACAGATTGAACTGGCGCAGGCGGCCATCTTCACGTTTTGCACGAATGAAATCCAGTACATCGGGATGCCCGACATCGAAGGTCGCCATTTGCGCACCTCGCCGTCCACCGGCAGATGAAATAGTAAAACAAACCTTGTCGTAAATATCCATGAATGACAACGGACCGGAGGTAAGCGCACCGGAACCGGAAACATAAGCATCGTTCGGCCGCAGGGTAGAAAATTCATAACCGATACCGGCACCGGATTTCAGTGTCATGCCGGCTTCGTGTACCTTCTGCAGAATATTATCCATGGAATCATGAATCTTTCCGGAAACCGTACAGTTGATAGTTGAAGTCGCCGGTTTGTATTGCTGCGCACCGGCATTGGAAATAATCCGGCCGGCGGGTACCGCGCCCTGCTTTAATGCCCAGAGAAATTTTTCATACCAGTACTGCTGTTTTTCAGGTGTATTTTCGATATCGGCAAGTGCACGGGCAACACGGGTAAAAGTGCCTTCGACGCACAGATCAACCGCCTCACCCTGATTATTTTTAAGCTGATATTTACGCTGCCAGATGTCTTCTGATGCCGCTTGTAATGGAACTTCAGTGCGTTCGACAGTTTCTTTTACGGGGTGCATTACGGTACTCATCAAGGCAGTCTCCTGTACTACAATGGAATTTTGCCTTGTTTGAGCAAATCCCATATATAGTGTTATTGTTGTTGTTATCTACTATATATTGTGCATATTAAGCGATAACATGCAAGTAAACTTGATCTGGATCAAGAAAATATTTGATATTTTTATTTTTTTACACGCCCTGACAGGGACATAATTTAGCATCGGTTAAGCATTTAATAACGTTTGTTATCAAACCGTCGGCAACATATTGATGATTCTCTCGATATATGCAGCCCGGATAACTGATACCCCGATAAGCCACAGCTGCGGCGGCTTCTCCGGTAAACTTTGCAGCAAGCTTATGGCGTCAATCACACCGGCCTGATGACTGGAAATCTGTCTGCCCGCTGCCGACAACCGACTGCCATCAATACAAATAAACGAATGATCGGCTTCATCTGACTTTAGCGCATCAATAATAATCACCGAATAATACGGTTTTATCTGCTCAATCAAACTCAGACCGTGACGGTCCAGTTTAAACAGACTCAAACCTTTGCGCTGGAGAGATAAAACAGACTGGTACTGTAATAACTGATCAATCATCTGCCAGCCGAGTTCATCCCCGCTGTGTGGTGAACCGATACCGATAATAGCGGTAGTCGATAAGTCTACGTTCCTTAATGCACTTATCGATGTTTTCCGAACCTGTTTTTCAGCAAGACCATCCCGAAGTATATTCAGCGTTAAAAAGTGAGTCGCGCAGGAAATACAGGGGTCATAATTTCTGATTACTTTTTCCGCATGCAGCTGTAAAATATGTTTTTCCTTATCCAGCCCGAAGCGACTAAGCGACGTTTTTATATCCTGCTCAATACGTGCCTGATTCTGACTGGTCGGAGGCACGATAATGGCCTTGCTGACACAGCCACGGGCATCCATATCATAGCGATGCCATAAAAAACCGCGCGGTGCTTCGGTACAGCCATAACCGGTGCCGGCCCTGACTTCAACCTCCATACAGGGTTGATCAACAACCTCAAATCGGCTCAACAGCTGCTCGGCTTCGATCAGCACATAATAAATTTCAATCGCCCGGGCAATCATACTGTGGAACATGTTTTTCGACGGGAAAACGGTTTGCAATGTCTGCATCACGGCTTTGACCGCCTCCGGTAACTGCTCAGAATTCAGATTAATCCGGGCTAATGGCCCAACCAGATAGGGCTGTCCATGTAATAAACAATGCAGCGCCGTACTGTATGCCACCTGTTTTTCTGTGAAATGCTGCTCAAAGTCAGCGATAGCTATATCAAGGCCGTTATCACTGAGCAAACGTCCTTCATTGAACGGGTATTCATCATCATGATGCAAGGCAACAGAAACAAAATCCTGGTTATCCTGCGGCAACTCAAACCTGTCGAGCCAGTGGATCAGCTCGATGGCATCCTGTTTAGCCTGCGTTACCCGCGATAATATCTCCACCACCTGATTTTTATCCGGCACCCGGCTGAAACCACCGATCCTGACTCCCACCGGATGCACCGAGCGAGCACCAAACATGGCTATCAACTCATTGCCCAGTGCCTGCAGTTTCAGGCCACGCCGGACTTCATTACCGTAATGCTCAGACATTTCGATAACACTGTTACAGCCGAGAAAATCAGGCGCCGCCAGTAAATGAATATGCAGACTATGGCTTTGCAACCATTCACCGCAGTAAAACAGACGACGCATGGCACGAATCCAGGGGTTCACCGTTATGCCGAAGATTGATTCAATCGCATGGCAGGCGCTCATCTGGTAAGCAACCGGGCAGATACCACAGATTCGCGCAACTGTATCGGGCACATCGTAGTAATTACGACCCTGCAGAAATTTTTCAAAATACCGCGGCGGTTCATAAAGGCGTAATTTTACATCGCTGATCTGCCGGTTCTCGATACGCAGGTCGAGTGCACCCTCTCCTTCAACACGAGCCAGCACCGGAACATTAATATAAATACTATCGCCTGACACTTAATCATTCTCCTGCAGACGTATACCCTGCTGGTGAAAAACATCGGCACCGCTATTAATAAACAGAAACCTCCTGGCAAGCTCGTCCTTAACCAGGCCCAGACCCTGCAAGCGATTGGCCATTGCCTGGGTATTCGCTTTTTCCGCCGGACCGTAACAGCCGTAACAGTCACGCCCGACACTGGGACAGAGCGCACCACAGCCGGTTCGTGTTACCGGCCCCATACAGGGCTCATTCTTTGTCACCATCAGACAAACATTCTGCTGGCGTTTACATTCCATGCACACCTTGTCATGTTCATCGACCGGTAAAACCCCGAACAACAGTGCCCGTAATGCCAGCAGAATCTGACGTTGATTTATCGGACAGCCCCAGAGTTCCAGGTCAACCCTGACATGATTTTTGATGGCTGTACTGTTATCCAGACTATCGATAACGGCCGGAGTCGCATAAATATCCGCCATCCATTGCTGTGTATCTGCCATATTTCGCAATGCCTGTATGCCACCGGAGGTGGCACAAGCACCAATGCTCATCAAATAGCGACTGTTCTCTCTAATTTTGTCAAGCCGGGCAATATCATGCGCGGTTGATATACTGCCTTCAATAATCGCAATATCCACTTTTGCATTTTCATCCAGCACGCCGGCTTCGGCAAAATGGTGAATATCAACCAGCTCGGCCAACTGCAATAACGGCTCCCCCAGGTTGAGCAATGCCAGCTGGCAACCATCGCAGGAACTGAACTTGTGGATTGCTACGCTTGCTTTACTCATGCCTGCACTCCGCTACTAAAAACCTTTGGTCTCAAACAAATCACGAACCCTGTCATAACTGAACACCGGTCCGTCCTTACAGATAAACCTGCTGCCATACTGGCAGTGCCCGCAATGACCAATAGCACATTGCATATTTCTTTCCATCGATAAAAAAAGTTGCGAAGCCGGCACGCTGTTGTCCAGCATGTGATGACAGACCACCCGCATCATGCCTTCCGGTCCGCACATCATCACCGCAACATTATCCGGATCGAATACCAGCTGACTGAACAGCGAGGTAACCGGACCAACATGCCACGGCCACAGCGATTCGCCGACATCGGCAGCCAGCAGTACCCTGGTCTGCGGCAGTTCACGCCATTTATCATAACGATCTTTCCAGATAAAATCGGCAGTATGTTTGACCCCCTGAACAATATTCAAACGACCAAACTGCTCACGTCTTTGTTCTATGTAGTTAATAACCGAAACCACCGGCGCACATCCCAGGCCACCGGTAACCACGACCACATCCTTATGCATTGACTCTGTCATTGGCCAGCCACGGCCATAAGGACCGCGCAGGCCAATTCGGTCACCGGCTTTCAGTTCAGCCATCCCTCTGGTAACACGACCGACAACACGAATTGTATGGTCAATAATATGACTGTCCAGCGGGTCGGAAACAATCGAAATTGCAATTTCACCAACACCGTACAGATACAGCATATTAAACTGCCCGGGCTCAAACTCATAATCATCCTGACGCTTCTGTTCACTCAGTTTTAAGCGCAGGGTAAATAAATTCCGGCCTTCCTGAATACGCTCAAGAATAATCGCCTCATGAGGCTGATAAGGATTCAGCAGCAACTCAGTCACGGCGTCTCTCCTCAAAGCAGGCCAGCGATTCGGTGACATCAATCCCCACCGGACACCAGCTAATACAACGTCCGCAACCGACACAACCGGAACGACCATACTGCTCATACCAGCTGGAAAATTTATGGCTTAACCATTGCCGGTAACGTTGGCTGACCTCGCTTTGAATGGTAATACCATGAATATAACTATGCCCTTGGCTGAAACAGGAATCCCATTCACGATAATGACCGGAAGATTTCCCGTCCAGCTCGGGAACCTCATTTTCACTGTGGCAAAAACAGGTTGGACAAACCAGAGTACAGTTTCCACAGCTCAGGCATTTGGCAGCGATACTGTGCCAGGCTTCATTGTTTAACTCATGACGCAAACGTGAACGGATATCATATTGCGGTAACTGTTTTTCCTGTATGGAGGCTGCAGCCTTTATCTGCTCATGCTCTGCGACCTGCTTCTCAGTACATGCCTGTAATGACAAATCCTCAAGCAGTACTTTCCCCTGCGAGGTTTGCACCTTGACTAAAAAACCGCTGTCCAGCTCTGTCAGCACGATATCAGCACCATCCTCGACAAACGGGCCATCGCCGGTAGAATAACAAAAACAGGTTGCTGCCGGTCGAGAGCAGTTCACCGCAATGATGAATAAATTGTCCCGCCGTGCTTTGTAATAAGGGTCAACAAACGACTGCTGCAGAAAATGCTGATCCTGAATTTTCATCGCCGCAACATCACAGGCCCGGGCACCGATAATAGCTACCGCTTCAGGTTCCACCTGTGCAGTTTCAAAGCAAAGCTGACCGTCTGCCGAACGCCGGCTTTGCCATAATTTTTCTCGCGCTGCAAACAGCAAGGGTTTAATCGCCTGCGGGCCATTAGCCCAATCGAAATATTTTGATGATGTACTGTTGCTTAAGGTTCTGCAGATTAGCCAGTAACTGCTGAAGTTGGTTTGTCTGAAAAAAATAACGAACCGGTTTCATTAATGAAATCCCTGGTCATTCGGTTGGTGTTCAGAAATATTACGTTACAGTCATTGTTATAAAAAATCTCAGCCATGTAAAGAACCTGTTAACCATCATACATGCCATAGTCAACAGGTCAAATATATAATAATTAAAATAGTAACAGCCAGTGGCTGACGACTCAGATATCATGATTGAAAAATTATTATTTAATAAATCGGCGGTCGGTTGATTTTCATTAACTGGATAATAGAAGTGGCAATTTCCTCGACCGAAATGTGACTGCTGTCTATACAGGAAACGTTTTCCTGTTCAAACAGTAACTGAACCATTCTTGTTTCTTTGCGGCATTGCGCCATGGATGCGTATTCACTGTTCTGCCGGCGTATTTCGCGAATCATCCGCAAACGCTCAGCACTGATTGTTAAGCCAAAAAGCTTATTACGGTAAGGCAGCAATATTTCCGGAAGCCTGCCATCGGCCATATCAATATCAAGCAAGGGATAGTTAGCTGCACGCAGGCCAAACTGCATGGCAAGGTAAAGACAGGTCGGTGTTTTACCGCTGCGTGAAACACCGATGAGAATGACATCAGCATTGTGATATTCCCTGGTACTAGTACCATCATCATTTTTCAGTGCAAAATTGACCGCCTCCATTCTTGACATATAAACCACTTCATTACTGATACCGTGAGAAAGTCCCTGTGCATGAGACGATGGCGTACACAGTTCCTGCTCCAGGGGTTTAATAAAGGTATCAAAGAAATCAATGATGTATGCATTGCTCACGGCAATAATTTTTCGATAATCATCATCAATCAGGGTACTGAAAACCAGTGGCTTCTGGTGCGAAGTTTGCGCAATCATATTAATGCTGTCTACCGCCAATTGTGCTTTTTCTTCTGAATCAATAAATGGCAACGAATGATGTTCAAATTTTATTGAAGTAAATTGTGTTAACAGAGCATGCCCCAGATTTTCTGCGGTAATACCGGTACGGTCGGATACAAAAAAAACAGGGCGGACTACAGTATTATCATTCATGGGCTTTAATGGATAGTTTACTAATAACAGCGCTATCAGGATTTACGTCCGGCCAGATATACCCATGTATTCACCACTGTATCGGGATTGAGTGAAATACTGGTAATATTCTGCTCCAGCAACCACTCGGCAAAATCAGGGTAATCCGATGGTCCCTGCCCGCATATACCAATATATTTGTTTTGTTGATGGCAGGCGGTTATCGCCATCGCGAGCAATTTTTTTACCGCCGGATTTCGCTCATCAAATAAATCAGCAATTAAACCGGAATCACGATCCAGCCCCAGTGTTAGCTGTGTCATATCATTAGAACCGATGGAAAAACCGTCAAAATAGTGTAAAAACTCCTCGGCCAGTAACGCGTTTGAAGGTATCTCACACATCATAATAAGCCGTAAATTATTTTCACCGCGTTTAAGACCATTATCCGCCAGCAACTGTACCAGCTGTTCAGCTTCTTCAGGGGTTCGGCAGAATGGCACCATTATTTCGATATTTTCCAGCCCCATTTCTTCCCGTACTTTTTTAAGCGCACGGCACTCCAGTTCAAAACAGTCACGAAATGCTTCTGATAGATAGCGTGCTGTCCCGCGAAAACCGATCATCGGATTTTCTTCTTCCGGTTCAAACAGTTCACCACCGAGAAGTTTAGCGTATTCATTGGACTTGAAATCAGACAGCAGGACAATAACCGGAGCCGGGAAAAAAGCAGCACCCAAAGTAGCAATGCCTTCCACCAGCTTCTCAACATAAAAATTAACCGGATCACGATAACCCGCAATCCGTTGTTTAATTTTCTGCTGCAGTGCCGCTGTCTGTTGCTCGAACTGCAGCAAAACTTTCGGGTGCATACCAATAGTATTATTAATAATAAATTCAAGCCGCGCTAAACCAATGCCGGCATTGGGCAGACGGGAAAAAGCAAAAGCGCGATCAGGGGTAGCCACATTCAACATGATTTTGGTCGCCAGTTCAGGCATAGCACCCGTGTCGGTACGGATAATGTCAAACGCCAGCAATCCCCGGTAGATTTTGCCGGTATCGCCTTCTGCACAACTTACCGTGACAGCACTGCCATCATTCAGCAACTCAGTGGCATTACCACAGCCGACAACCGCCGGAATACCCAGCTCCCGGGCGATGATGGCCGCATGGCAGGTACGGCCGCCACGATTAGTAACAATGGCAGCGGCACGTTTCATTATCGGTTCCCAGTCGGGATCGGTCATATCAGTGACCAGTACATCACCGGTTTTTACCCGTGACATTTCGCCGGGATCCTTAATCAGACGAACAGGACCGGAACCTATACGCTGTCCGATGGCACGACCTTCCAGCAGAACCTCCGCTTTCTGTTTCAGTTGATAACGTTCAATGACCGAAACACTGGCCCTGCTCTCCACTGTTTCAGGTCTGGCCTGTACAATATAAATCTGACCATCGACACCATCCAGTGCCCACTCTATATCCATGGCACGGCCATAATGCTGTTCTATAGTGAGCGCATAACGTGCCAGTTCTTCTATCTGCTCATCATCAAGACAAAAGCGGTTCTGATCATCCACATCAACATCTACCGTTTTCACCGAGCGGGCATGTGCGGTATTTTCACTGTAGACCATTTTTATCCGCTTACTGCCCAGCGTACGGTTTAATATCGCCGCCCTTCCCTGCTCCAGTCCCTGTTTGTAGACATAAAATTCATCAGGATTCACCGCTCCCTGTACGATGCTTTCACCCAGTCCATAAGCAGCGGTAATAAAGACCACCTCTCGAAAACCTGATTCGGTATCAAGGGTAAACATAACACCGCTGGTACCCAGATCACTGCGCACCATACGCTGGACACCGGCAGACAAAGCCACTTTATTGTGCTCAAAGTGCTGATGAATCCGGTAGGAAATAGCGCGATCATTATACAGCGAAGCAAATACGTGTTTGATCGCCGTTAAAACATTGTCCAGCCCCGTGACGTTGAGAAAGCTTTCCTGCTGACCGGCGAAAGAAGCATCCGGCAGATCTTCTGCAGTGGCGGAAGATCGAACCGCCACCGCTATATTGTTTTCACCTGCCTGTAAACGCTGCCAGGCTTGTGTAACATCAGCAAGCAGGCTATCTGGAAAAGGTGTCTGTAAAATCCATTGCCTGATTTCTGCCCCCGCTGCCACCAGTTCAGCTACATTGTTAATATCTAAAAGTTCAAGCCGGTGACGGATTTTCTCATCGAGGTTTTGTTGTGCCAGAAAACACCGGAAGGCATCTGCAGTTGTAGCAAAACCATCAGGCACCCTCACCCCCGAGCCGGATAGCTGGCTGATCATTTCACCCATTGAAGCGTTTTTGCCCCCGACTTTATCAATGTCGTTGATACCAAGCTGGTTAAACCAGATAAGCTGTGCTTTCATAATCCAGAATCCTGTGACTGTCTAGCGAGTAGTAATGGCAGAATAAGCATAAAGCAAATCTCTTCACATTAAAAACATTTACACTATTTTAAATTCAGCAAGCAACGGGGTATGGTCGGACAGGTGATCCCATGGCTGATTGTACAGACGCTGGCAATGAAGTATTTCAAGACCACGGTAATAAATACGGTCCATCGATAATAACGGCAACATGGCAGGAAAAGTACGTGCATAAGCACCCGCAGTACTTTTAAAAACTTCCTTAACTCCAAGGTCATGATGCAGATAGCGTTCCGCCCGACCACGCCAGTCATTAAAATCGCCGGCAATAATCAATGGCTCATGTGATGGCACATGTGAACTGATACGCTCGGCAAGAGTTAAAAGTTGAGTGGCACGCTCGCGCCCGAACAGACCCAGATGAACACAAATAAGATGAATTTTCTGTTCAATACCCGGTATCTGTATAACACCATGCAATAAACTACGGCTGGCTGACCGCATGAAAGAAACATCAATATTTTCCCACTGGATAAACGGGTATTTGCTCAAAATGGCATTGCCATGATGGCCAGATTTATAGATAGCATTCTTCCCATAAGCATGATGCGGCCATACCCGGTCGGCAAGAAATTCAAACTGCCGGTTATTCGGCCAGTCATCAAACCGATTATTGGATATGATACGCTCACCATGAATTTCCTGTAACAACAGTACATCAGCATCCACCCGTTGTAATGATTCTTTTATATCATGCAGAATAAAACGAAGGTTGCTGGTACTAAACCCTTTGTGGATATTATAAGTCAGCACTTTAATCGACGTAGCGGACATAGGCTTCCTGAATCATTCTGTTTTCCATTTATCTTTAGCGTTACTGTACGTAAAATAAAACGTATAAATAAACAAACTCCCGGGTTGCACAGTGAGCATTGAATTTTTATCACTTCTGCTGTTAATTATAATCGCAAATGGTGTCCCTATATTAATCCGTCGATTATTAAATAATCATTTTAATCTTGCGATTGATTTCGGCCAGTGTCTGACAGACAATCACCGGCTCTTTGGCCCTTCAAAAACATGGCGAGGTTTTCTGGCATCATTGTTTGCTACCACTATAAGTGCCGGGGTTTTAGGTCTGTCTGCAGAAACCGGTATGCTGGTCGCTACTTATGCCATTGCCGGTGATCTGGTCTCAAGCTTTATAAAACGCAGACTGGCGATGGCACCGAGCAGTATGGCACCCTTACTGGATCAGCTGCCTGAATCCCTGCTGCCGGCAGTCATGTTAAAAGAAGTGTTTCACCTCGACATGTCAGCCGTTATACTGCTGGTATTGATATTTGTCATTATAGATTTCCTGCTGTCTCATATACTTTACCGATACGGCGTGCGGAAAAAACCTTATTAATCATGATCAGAATAACAAATGATGTCTGAACACAAAGAGGAAGCAATTAACCTTCCCAACCTGGTGAGTCTGCTGAGAATATTCATGGCACCACTGCTGTTTTACTTTGCACTCAACCAGCAGCCCTACTGGTTCATCGGCGTGTTACTGTTTGCGGAATTTACCGATGTGCTTGATGGTTTTCTTGCCAGAAAATTAAACCAGATAACAAAACTGGGTTCACGCCTCGACAGCTGGGGTGATTTCATTATCTATTCAACGATAGCTGTCTGCGCCTGGGTATTATGGCCGGATATTCTGTTACGCGAAAGCCTGTATTTTATTATTATTGTGCTGTGTTTTACCCTGCCGGCGCTGATCGGCTTTATCAAATTCCGGCGTTTCACCAGCTACCACACCTGGAGCGTAAAACTGGCCGTGGCGGTAACCATAATCAGTTATGTTTTACTTTTTTCCGGCCTGCTTGACTGGCCTTTCCGGGTAGCCGCCCTGTTCTGCTTATATGCAGCCATTGAAGAAATTGCCATTACCCTGTTGATTCATCACGAACATGTTGATGTCAGAACCGTCTGGCAGGCGCTTAGGTATCGCCGGGAAAACAGATAACACAAAACTTTGTTATTTTATGTTTACCCTGTATTTCATTACCATCGACGGATTATTGACACCATCACTGGCACGAAACTCCCCTTTAGGGTTCAGGCGAATAAAGTTAACAGGAGGCACCGTTATATCAAAACCATTGATATCAACCGATGGCGTAATATATGAATTACCACCATCATTTGAAAAGTCAATATCATCGGTGATACTGGACAAATCAATAAAGCTATAACTTAAGCCGCTACTAACAGCTCCATCGACAAAGGTGGCCGGCTTAAGCGGCGCACCAAAATAAAAATTCGTTCCGCTGGCAACAGGAAACGTTATCACTGTGGTATCAATATCGATAGTGCCTAAGCCTTTATTTTCAACAGCAATGCTATATTCAATAATGGCACCGCTAATTACTTTAGGATTTATCGTATTCACCGGGTCTGACAGCACCAGGCTGCTTTTACTTACCACAAGATCCGGGCTGAGCAAACTAACTATCATCGGAGACCGCGCGGTATGCGAGACCGTGCCTTCGCTACCTTCATTCGCGGTAATACTGATATCCCACTGACCTTCCGGTGTTGCTGGAATCGTATACTGGTATTCATAAACTTTAGTGGCAGCCGTTGCTGTGGCGACCGATACCATTGCCTGATTATTAACCCGTACCACCGGTGTTGGCGTTGTTGAATCAGTAATCGTTATATCGGCGCTGCTGATATCGGCATTACCAAACGGATCACTGACTGTTGAACGTATATAGACAGTACTACCGGGCGCGTATGACGGGTATTGCAGGGTGCCAGGATAAGCTTCGGCAAAAACACCAATGGCGTCGACATTAATGACTGTGTTAGAGGTCATGGTGATCTGCGAATTCTGACCATTGCGAACAGAGTCGAGTCTGATCCTGCCGTTACTTGCAGGCGTGTTCGTCAGGTCCAGTTGTACATAATCACCAATGGCAAAGTTCTGATCCGTTGCAACAGCAATAGTGAAAACAACATAGACTCGGCCCGTCCATGTCTGTGTGTCACTGCCGATAAGGATCCCGGTATTTCCGTTATATAAATCAACACGAGCTGTACGCGATCCACCAGCACCACGATCACGCAGCCATAGTTCGATAACTACGGAATTACCACCGGTAACAGTGAAAGGCGTCTGAAACACAGGTGTCTGGGTAATACTGATCGTCGAACCTACGTTGATATCAGGTGGTCGTGTCCTGACCACGGGTGGCACACGGGTTAAATCCAGCGTGGTGTCAAGGTTGTCCAGATACAGCAGTTTGTCACCGCTACCGGGCAAACTGCTGACAAAGATGGTTCCCGCGGCCAGCGAAGCATTTGCACCGGTTGGACCATCAACAATCGACGCGGTATTATCAATGGCATCCCCGACACTTGCCGTATTAATAATATTGGCTTCAAAAACCACCGTAACACTGCCATTAGCAGCAATACTAATATTGCTGATGCTGATATTGTTGCCTGTTGTATTATCCGTAGCCCCGGTTGGAATACTGGTTATATTAAGACCGGTAAGAAGAGCACTGACAGTATCGGTAAGCGTCACACTGGTTGCTGGCCAGCCCCCGGTTTCATTGATAGTAATGGTATAACGTATCAGGTCGCCCAACTGCGCCGGTGGCCCGTTCACGTCCAGTTCAACTTTGCTCGAAGTACTCAGGTTAGGCGCTAAAACGATCAGTGTTGGTGCAGTGACCTCGTATGAAACCGCTGACGCTGCATGACTAATGGTTGCCTTATTATTAATATTTGTATTTGCGGCAGTACCTGCAGTAATGGTGGCCTGGAAAACAACAGCAACCGAACCGCCCGGGGATATCGCAATGCCGCTAATGTCGATATTATTACCAGCCGTATTATCGGTTGCTCCTGCCGGAATGGAAATAATATTCAGAGCGCTGAGATTGGCATCGACAACATCAAGCAGTTGAGCATTACTTACATTACTGCCACCGGTTTCATTAATAGTAATCGTGTATTCAAGGATATCCCCCGGTTCCGCTGCAGCGCCGTTCAAATCCTGCACGGCTTTTGTTGATGTATCGAATATCGGATCGGGGTTGCCAACCGTCATAAAATCCTGGGCGGTATGGAAAATAGTCCCCTCAGCACCTTCTGCAGCGGTAACACTCAAACTCCACTCACCACTAATACCTGTCACAGGAATCGTGTATTGATACTCAAAGGTGCGCGTCGCTCCGGTTGGCGTAGCAACCGAACTCATTGCAACATTATTTACCTGAACACTGCCATTGCTATCGGTAACGGTAATATTGGCCGCAGTTATATCGGCGTTACCAAAAGGGTCGGTTACGGTTGCACGGATATACACCGTACTGCCCTGAGCATATTTCAGGTATTGCGTAGTCGCAGGGTAAGTACCGGCATAAACATCGATAACATCAACATTAATCACCGTGTCAGTTTGTATTCGCAGTTGTGAAAAAGTCCCGCCACGTTCACTTTCGACGCGAAAGTCATCACCGGGATTGGTACTGACATTGTTCACCACAATGCGGATGAAATCACCTGTGGAGAAACTCTCATTGACTGAAACCGGAACAGGGAAATTTATATATTGACGGTTTGTCCATGTCTGCACACTGCTGCTGGCGATATAGATTCCGCTACTACCGTGATATAAATCCACCCTTGCACTACAGACCGTATTGCAACCACGATCATCCAGCCATAAATCAGCCGATACCGTACTGCCACCCGTGATGACAAAAGGTTTCTGGAATACCGGCGTCTGGTCGATTGAAACGGAACCATTAATGCCAATATCATTGGTCCGCGTTCTTCCTTGCGTCGGCACCCTGCGGGTTAATTCACGGGCGACGTCAAGACTTTCCAGATACAGTTGTTTAATACCGTTGGTTGGTAAACTGCCTACAAAAATAGTGGCTGCGGCTGCCGATACACTGGCCCCGGTCGGGATATCGACGATATCAGCGGTATTATCAATGGTGGTTCCGGTCATCGCTGAGCCGACGATGCTGGCTTCAAAAACCACCGTGGCACTGCCATTGGCCGCCACACTGATATTGCTTATATCAATATTGTTGCCGATAGAGTTATTTACCGCACCGGTTGGTATGCTAGTGACATTAATGCTGACATAGTTAGCATCAACGATATCCGTTAGCGTGACATTGCTGGCAGCGTTACCACCGGTTTCGTTAATAGTGATGGTGTACTCAATGACATCACCGGGCAGCGCTGGTGAGCCGTTAAGGTCAACGGCTACTTTTGTTGTGCTGCTCAAGTCAGGGGCGGATACCGTGACTACGGGCGCAATAGCATCATAGCTGACACCTGATGCAGCATGGCTAATCGTTGCAGTGTTGTTAATATCGGTTGCCGACGGCACGCCCAGTACAATACTGGCTTCAAACACGATACTTTCGCTACCGCCTGCGGGGATACTAATATTAGTGATATCAATATTATTACCCACCGTATTATTTGTCGATCCGGCAGGCAAGGTAGTAAAATTTATACCTGTTAAATTGGCATCAACGACATCGAGCACCCGGGCACCGCTGACATTGCTGCTGCCACCGGTTTCATTGATCGTGATGGTATACTGAAGGATGTCTCCCGGTTCGGCCGAACCGCCATTCAAGTCGATGACTGTTTTAGTTGAAGTATTAAAAATCGGATCAGGATTACCAACGATCAGATTATCCGTTGCGGTATGCGTAACCGTGCCTTCAAATCCTTCTGTTGCGGTAACACTTAAATCCCAGGTGCCACTCGCTGCCGTCACTGCAATAGGGTACTGATATTCATACAAACGTGTTGAACCGGAGGGTGTTGCGACAAAGGTCATGGCGGCATTGTTGACCTGTACCGTACCATTCACATCGGTGATAGTAAGGCTGGCACCGGTAATATCGGTATTGCCAAAAGGGTCACTAACAGTGGCACGGATAAAAACCGTGCTGCCCTGAACATATTTCAGATATTGTGTGGTGCCCGGGTAAGCGCTTGCATAATTTTGTATGGCATCAACATTAATCACGGTGCTCGACTGTAGTTCCAGTCGTGAATTCCTGTTATTTCGAACACTGTCGATACGAATATCGTCACCCGCCGTAGCACTGATATTGGTTATCACCAGCCGGACATAATCACCGGTGGCAAAAGTAACATCGGTGGCATTAGCCATTGAAAAAGTAAGAAAAACGCGATTACCGGTATTCCATGTTTGTTCGGACAAACCAAGAGAAACGCCGGTACGGCCATTAAAGACTTCTACCCGCACACTGCGGGTCGCTGTATTATTATTTCGATCATCAAGCCATAGCTTTACATCGATGTTACTACCACCCGTCACGGTAAACGGTTTCTGGAAGACCGGCGTTTGCTTGATGGTGACCGAACTGCCCACCGTTATATTCGGCGGACGGGTTCTATCAACAGGTGCCACACGGGTTAAATCACGGGAGGAGTCAAGATTATCAAGATAAAGTATTTTAAGCCCGCTGGCAGGTGCGCTGTGGGCTACAAACGAAACAGCAAAGAACAGGCAAACAAAAAAGACCTTTAATAAAACTTTCAACATAACAACTTAGAACCGGCACCAATAATAAGACATGAATTTTTAACTCCTTACTGCGTTAATAATCAACAGGCTCTACATACACCTCTTTCTATCCTGTATCTCCATTCTCAAAAGATATACTTTTCTGCATAAAAATCTATTAAAAAACGGATCATGAGATGACTGTTTTTCATATCTGGTTTTCCGTGGCTTTCCAGAGACAGCATTGCTATTAAAAATCAAACCAGATACATGGGCAAGGCAATTGTGACCTTAACGCCGAGACCGGTAATTTTAGAAGTTAGATGATTATTAATAAATAAATAGAGCTATCCTATTGTATTTAACACCTTTTTCTTCAGCTACCTGCTCCGACACAGCTGGCGTGCGAAATATTTTTCCAGTTCAACAAGAAACAATACCGAAGAAGACACCAGTAAAATGCGCAGCCATATATCCCAACCGATAGCGGTAGTACCGAACAATAGCTGCATTGGTGCCAGGTAGGTAAATCCAAGTTGCAACAGAACAAGGATAGCGATGGCAACAAGTACATAAGGGTTACCGGTCAATCCCGACCAGTTAAACACCGGGGCGGTGATATAACGTGAATTAAACAGATAAAAAATTTCGAACATCACCAGTGTATTAACCGCCACGGTTCGTGCATGTTCAATGCTGGTGCCGGCAGCCATTTCCCATAAAAAAAGGCCGAAAGTACCGCTCATTAAAATAATTGAAACAAAACTGATTCGCCAGATAAAGTGCGGGCTCAACATCGGCTCCCGCGCATCACGCGGCGGCCGTTGCATAACATTTTTTTCTGCGGGTTCAAACGCCAGCGCCAGCGCCAGGGTGACTGCCGTCACCATATTCACCCAGAGTATCTGTACCGGTGTTAACGGCAGCTGTTTGAAACCCAGCAATATTGCGGCAAGAATAATCAGCGCTTCACCGCCATTGGTTGGCAGAATAAAAAGAATGGCTTTTTTGATGTTGTCGTAAACCGTCCGGCCTTCTTCCACCGCGTGCGTGATAGAAGCAAAATTATCATCGACCAGAACCAT
>JAJRUQ010000187.1 GCA_024277705.1 Gammaproteobacteria bacterium | reverse complement strand
TGGTTCACCATCGTACAAATCAGGTATCCGTTCAGGCCACCTGTCAACCAGCTGGCTACCCGGAAAGTCCACAGCCAGATCAGACATCAACGGCGATTCCAGCTTACGAAACAGCGTTCGCATTTTTTGATCGACTTCGTTTACATCACCGATATATGAAAATGCCCCACGACCAAACTCGGCAGCCTTGCGCATAAAATAGCTGTTGGGTGCAGAACCAATTCCAACCGTAAACAAACGGCTGTCACCCAGATGTTGTTTGATATACGCAAATAACTCCGCTTCGTTACCAACACTGCCATCGGTCAGAAAAATAACCTGTCTGATATCCTGGTCATACACCTGATTATTTAATGCCGCTTGCAGTGCAGGTGCCATTTCAGTTCCACCGTTTGCGTGCAGTTGACGAACATAATACTTTGCCTTGTTAATGTTTTCTGCTGTGGCCATCTGACTGGTCTTGAACAACATGCTGGTAACTGAGTTGAACTGGATAATATTAAAGCGAGAGCTTGCATCCAGACGATCCAGTCCCATTAACAATGCCTTGCGTGCCTGTTGAAGAGAGGTACCGGACATAGAGCCTGAGGTATCGATGATATAGATCACTTCCCGGCTCAGGGTCTTTTGCTTTGTATTATCTGGCTCAGGCGGGATGACCATCAGCATGTGGTAGCTGTCAGTTCCCTTGTTCTCACTGAACAGGGCGGCACGAGGATGTTTGCCTGCTTCAGGTGTCCAGCTCAGTACAAAATCACGTTCTGCGTACACAAGCTCATCTGCAAAGCGGATGCTGTATCTACCAGGCTCGGTCTGTACAGGGCTGATTGCATGATAGGCGCTTTTCAGATTCGCCAGTGGAAAGCCACTTCCCATCGTAATATTTATCCGTACCGGATTAAGCTTGTCTCCACCCGCATGAACCGGAGGAGTAATCGCTACACTGTCACGCAAGCCAGCTTCTTCAGTCAACCAGCCACTGTTCATCGCCCTCACCTCCTCATCATTAATATGTTTGTCTGGTACATGACCGGGTATATACCTGGGCGTGATCGCCATAGGAAATCGAAAACTGTACTGTCCGTCTTTGTATTGCAGTAATTGCTGGTACTCGATCTCTACAACTATCGTTTCACCCGGCCCGATATTAGCGATGGAATTGGTAAACATATTGGGACGTTGCTGTTCAGTCAATGCAGCTCGTTTGCCTGCCGCTTTGGCCTTGTTATAAATCTTGCGTGCCTGGTTTTTTTCCTTTACCTGCCCTTCTATAATCCGATCACCTACCTTGATACGCATATGGTCAACCGTCGCCTGTTCGGGTAACGGGAATACATAAATCGCTTCTACCCAGTGGCCCGAGTTATTTTCAAACGTTTGCTTGAGCCGTGCACGTAAAATCATCCCGGTGATATCCATATCTACATCTGTCGAAACCACAGGAACTTGCCGGTAGGATTTAGAGCCTTCTGCCCGAAAAACCAGACTACCCTGGCTAATGTCCTGCATCCTGACCTCAGCATCTGTACTGGCGTAGGCTATCTGCCATGCACCTGACCAGTACAGATAGAAAATAAAGGCACTACCGGTTGCCCATCTGCTTAACGTTCTCATATCCTGCTCCCTTTGTTGTTTTACCACTGATGCAAGTAAACAACGCTCATATGGCATGAGCAGGGAAACAATCAGGCAAATTCAGGGGAGATTATGATGAATTGTGGCAGACCCACTAAAGGTGCCAAAAGGTCTTTTTTTACTCCTTCTCCCTCAGGGAGAAGACTAGGATGAGGGGATAAAATAGAGAAATTAAAACAATCAGTTACAGCATAATCTGTGTATAGGTATATGCTGATGCTAATGAAGCCGGACACGGAATCGTGTGTAGCCTACATTAGTACTCGCATAAAATTAATAGGGCAACAATTAGTCACAACATTACCAGCAATATCTTGACCCCACTTCCACATAACCATAGAATTACACCATCAATCTAAAAGGATCTTGGATTATGTTAACTGCAAACGAGAAAAAACTCCTCAGAAAAAAGCTCGATACCTATGAAGGTACAATTCCGCATATGTATCTCGACTCCAAGGGCTATATAACCGTAGGTATCGGACATCTGATTACTTCTGTTGCCAATGCACAATTAATTTCTTTTGTTGATGCTAAAACCAATAAAAAGGCAACTGCAGCAGAAATTAAAACAGACTATGATAATGTTATTAAGCAAACGAATAATCGTGTCGCTTCATATTACAAAAAATATACCGCTTTAAAAATAACACAATCTGAGATTGACAAATTAACTAATAAACATATCGATACCTTTTATAAAGAACTAAAAAGAATATATACTTCCTTCGACACCTACCCATCTGAAGTACGCCTTGCATTGTTTGATTTAATTTTTAACCTGGGAATGACGGATCTCCGCAACAATTGGCCTACATTCAACAAACATATCAAAGCACTGGACTGGCAAAAGGCAGCAAATAACTCAAGTAGAAAACCACCTGTATCTGCAGCAAGAAACAAATATGTGAAAGGTCTGCTGGAAAAAGCCGCACAAACCACTAAGATTAAAGCAACTCCGTAAATATCAATATGAAGAAGATACTTATAATTCCTGCACTGTTTTGTTTTTACCATTTAATGTCGTGTTCTGTAGATAAAACGGAAATACCTGCGACCTGGTACAGCGGCTACAAAATGCCGCAATTACTGGAGAAAAATATCGAGGCAAAGAGTATTGACGATATTAAATTGTTGGTAAATTCAAAATGGTATACTGAATTCACCATTGTTAACCCTGCAGCGCCTGATACAAAATACACGGTTAACACCTGCTCTTCTATCCCAGACGGTAATATTCAGAAACTATACACGATACCAGAAAGAAGCAATTCCGCATTCATGGACATAACGGCCATGTGTCAGGCCACCAGTTACATACTAAAAGGTAAAGCATCAACACAAACTTTTTTAAACAATCTCGTATTTGATAAATCTTTACCCGATAAATTACCGAAAAGAATTGCCATGGTCACCTCTGTAACAGAATACAGAAAGTTATTTAATGACAAGAATATCAAGTATTGGTCTCAAGTGTTAGAAATTACCGGAATTGATATAAATGGCGCAGGTCATGCCACATATCAAACCAATGGGGGCGCCCAGGAATTAGAACTAGTAGCAAAAGGCGACTTTAACGGTGACAAGATTGAGGATATTTTACTTACTTCAAGAGACTCAGTTGAAGACGGAAGTTATAGTGCCACACGCCTGTTCATGTTTACGAAACTATCTAACGATGGGGATATTATTTTTCTCCAGTAAACGCTGTTAGCTAAATGACAGGGGGAAACTTACCCACATAATGTCTGAATATGAAAAATGCAAGGCCTAACCCTGCTGTCCGTTAATATTCTCAAGCTAGCCCTTGCATTGCTCATGATAACAACGGGGCTATATTTTATGGGCACAATTGCAGCTAGTACATTTAGCAAGCTGTTGTCAATTGATGAAAAAATTGATAAAATCGAGCAGCCGTTTAAAGTTAATATTTTCTATAAAGACTCGAAACAGTACATACTTCTGCTGTGGATAATTCAGCCCGATAAAGAAGAAAAGGTTAATGCCATTAGAAAACCTGGAAATATTGAAGGGAACAAACAACTCTATGAACGTGGTTTTCATACTGATTATAACCAGGCCTCGATTGAAAACGATTCCAACCGATATGCATAATTCGCATTCACTCCTCCTGATAAACTGACAAAACTTGCGAAAGAGTATCCCCGTATACGATGTAAAGTCATACTCCTTAAAGAGTTTTACCTGGGTATTTCTAAGGAATTTGAGCCCGTTATGACGCTTTGTTGTAATATCTAAAGCCTGATCATTTCAATAAAAAACCCTGTCATTCGCTTCAGTTACTCGAGATTTTTATTGCTGAAAGCATTCTGATAGCAGGCGAGGATAGTAGCAATAATTACTCTCAGACATAGCTCATTCGGATGAAGACGATACAATTACGCTCATGTTTATTGACTCCAAATACTATGTTTTAGATAGTACATAACTACAGGATGTAGTGAGGGATAAACCACATCATTATACCCGCGCAAGATACGATGCAGTTCATTCTTCACCACATCCTGCAAAACCATGGTTACAAACCTCATCAGCAACCAAAACACTCGCAAAATAGATTAGTATTCTTCTCGTATATTAGAAAGAAATACTCTGTGACATGTTTTTGGTTTTCTACAGCTACCCGACAAATAGATATTCTCACTTTGTTATACTAAATTTACTTAATGAGGGGTTTCATAGTCAATACACCCCGGTAGTTAAGTTGGTTCTCGGCAAGGGACCTGCCTAAAGAGATGACAGGGGCTGGGGTAGTTTGAAATCACGTAATAATCTTATACCTGTGATGTAGTATCTGTCAGCGGAACCGGTACTATGCTCCCCGATGGGCGCATCGTTGGCACAGAAAAGCTGTCTGTTTTAGGCACGGGCAAGACAACTGAAGTCGAATTTGTGGCAACACCGCTAGGTGCTCTTAAGGCAGATCAGGACACCGGGGCTGTTACCGTCGTTGCCTCTCATGACTTTACAGGCGTAACGAGCAGAAAAGTAAGGTTCACGACATTTGATGAAATCACCATCGTTTCTTTAGGCGGTACTGATACTACCTGCGTACAAAACCCGTGCGGCCTGATATTCAAACTGAAGGTTGAAAATGGTTATGGTCGATATAATGCTGGCGAGATAGTCAGTGGATTTAATCCAGATCCCCTGGCTGCCATTCCGTTTACCTCCTTCGTTAACCCATTTACCCCGACACCGAATGCCAATACCGTGTTTCTTAATTCGCTAGGAAAACTGTGTAAATTCAGAAACTAATAATCAACAGCCAAAAAGGGCCGGAGCGATCATTTTAACCATGCATCATGATGGGTTCAGGCTTTGCAATGCCACAGCTATTTGCTTGATTGCAAGACCTGCCCCTTTATCCACTAAAACCCACCAAACCTCAGCAAGTTTTATATAACTCGTGCATATTTTAGTGGATTTTCTTTCTACCAAAAGCGCCTAGACCCAAAAGGCCTAATGCAAGGATCGCTAACGTATCGGGTTCTGGAACTGAATATTGACCAGATAGAACTAAACCTAGACCAACAAAACCTGATGACGAATACGAGAAGGTAATACTGTCTGCCGTTGTTGACCAGGCCAGATCACTCAGTACGGAAGAGAATAAAGTAAAACCGGTTAAAGAAGCACCACCGACAAAATTCATGTCACTCAGTGTTATACTGGTGCTTCCAGCCAGATTCCCTGCCAATGGTGAAGATATCCATGAAAATATATCGTCACCAGAACCTCCGTTAAAATCATATAGAAAATTGCTGACAGTTAAATCCGTGCCGGTACCTACTATCGCAGATTGCGGTCCAAAAACTGCCGGGTTTGCCTGAAAAATAACAGAATCACCCGTAATGAGTCCCGCAGAAGCGTAACCAGGTATAACTAACATCAGCGCTGCTACTAGTTTTTTCATGATTAGTTCCACTTGTTTAACCTACTATTAACTAAAGCATATTCTGTGCCAATCATTAATGAGTATTTAAACAATAGGTTGGCTATTACCATAAACTATCTACTGTTAATAATCGCGACATAGTTGTATATACCAAGGTACTGGGTGAAGATTTTTTACCTTTATTTAGCAAAGGCTAAAGAGATTTATTGCGTTACAGGATGTGTGTAAAAATTTTCGACATAGTTGTCTATGTCTGCTTGTTTCTACTCATTTTTTATTATATTGGCATAACCAGCTATCCTGCAAAGCCGTTTTTAATAAGCATGTTTGATGTAGATCAAATTTATCAGTCAGGTAAACATTTTCAATTGCGTAGACAGGACAGATTATCAGCAATGAATATAAACTCAACTTCATTCTCGTGGCTTTTCACACCACGAAACAGGTCATTTTTGAGATATCCGAATACATAACGCTAACAAGTGGGTGTCAATCCTTATTGGAAGGCAGCGTGATATCCACCCTGAACCCCCCCAGCTTTTCTGATCTGCCGAACACAAGACTACCCTGGTATTCCCTTACCATGTCGGCGACAATGGCGAGACCCAGTCCATAACCGTGTTTGGTTTCGTCAACGCGTACGCCACGTTTGTCGAGTTGTTGAAGCATTTCCGGGTCAGCACCGGGGCCATCATCTTCGATACAGATACTGATGCCAGATTTAGCCCTGATGCTTATTTTTACTGTGCTGCTTGCCCACTTGCAGGCATTGTCGAGCAGGTTACCCAGTAGTTCCAGCATGTCTTCACGATCGACCTGATAGTCTGTTTCCTTATCCATGTCGGCCTGTATTGAAACCGATTTTTCGCTGTACATGATTTCCACTGCATTGATCAGATCGGGTAGATCCTGCACCAGCGAGAATCGCACTCCGCCATGGTGATGACCCGCTAAACGTGCACGTTTAAGGATACGGTCTGTCAGCCGGTTGATCGCGTTTATTTGTTTTGCCAGCGTTTCCTGTAGCTCGG
>JAJRUQ010000186.1 GCA_024277705.1 Gammaproteobacteria bacterium | reverse complement strand
TTCTATTGGCCATATACTTGAAAACAAGCACATCGGTAATCACACCGAAAACCAGAAGCACAATAAGGCTTTTAATTATTATCGAAAACAACCTGATTCTCAGGCTGGCAATCAATATCTCAAGGGAAACAATAAAGGCAATAACATATACGTCATTCGACAGTGTTTCGAACAACATTTCAGCAAACGAGTAACCCGATGTATCGACAGAAATAAATGCAACAAAATACGCCCGATATGCAATAAAGATCAACAACACCATGTAAAATGCTATTCGACTCCACTGCCCTGACACAAACCCGACCAGCGGTAATTTCACCATACCAGCGTCCTTGCACAAGATTGACTTAAACTGCTCAACCGCTTTATTTTTTATAATATTGTCTTTTGTGCATACCCGTTCCAGCTAGTCCTGTTTATAGCCATCAAACCACGACCGCTCAGTTTCATAACCATCTTTAATCAATATCTCAAACAGCGATGGACAAGAGCCGAACTGCTGCTGTATTCTTGCCCTGAATTCCGGCTTGCGCCATTTGCCTGCCCGACTACCGGTTATCGGCTTGTCTTCAAACACCAGTGAACTTTTACGTTGCTGATAATCATCATATTTATAGGCAAGTTTTGCTTTGTTACGATGAAAATCCCTGATTGGATAATCAAAATTAATACCCATGTTTTTTTCCAGCTTTTTCTGTAAGCCGTCAGGATCATTGATCATTTCTTCATAGCTTACTTTAATCACCGTTATACCTTCGATAGCGGCACTTTGTTCAATAGCTGCATGAATTTCCAGTACACCACTACCGTCATATTGCCACGCAGCATGGCTGTCTTTACGCGGCCACCAGCTGTGGTCATAACCGATAAAAAACTCATCAGGAATATTCGGATGTTTTGAAGTAATCACATCGCGGATATCACGTACCACGACCAGTACAAATATTTCTTTTTTATATATATTCAAGGCCGGCAGTTTATTCAGTTCAAAAATATCGGTCGGTGCCTTGGTCGCATAGTTTCCATAACGATGTATCCGTTCCGCAGCCCTGGACTCAAATTCATCGAAATAAAACCCTGGTAGCGAGGCACTGACCATATTATATAACAGGGAGGTCCCTCCTCTTGGATAACCGCATATGACTATCTGTTTATAATATCGTGATCGCAGGCGGTCAATAACAAACCTTATTCGCCAGAAACCATGCGCAAGCATACGCACCGGAAACCTGACAAACGCCGGCAACAAAGTATGTTTTTTTGAAATAATCAAACCATCATCCAGAATAAAATGCTTGCAAACAACCTGTATCAAAACACAGATTGGCAATGACACGCTTAAAAAAAGCCAAATTACTGTAAATTTAACACTGTTACAAGGAAAGACTTAATAGTTTAGAGTCAGCCTAGTATACTAGGGAACCCTAATTTTAATACAAACCACTGTTACTCCCTTATTTAATCATGCAGAACCAGAAAAATATATTACTCGTTGCCAACTGGGAGTCAGGTGTGGGTTATGCCTGGTGGCTGATGGAAAACTTCTGGGTCTGTATTAACCAGCACTTCAACCGCAAAAACCAGCACTGTATACTTGTCTACCCTGAAATAACCGGCCTGCCGGCCGCCATATCTGAATCCAGCATTAGCGTAAAACAACTGAACGTAAAACATCGCTCAATCCGCAACCTTCTCAGCCTACGTAAATTGATCAAACAGAACAATATTAACTATATCTATTTTTCGGATTACCCCTCATACAGCTTTTTCTATATTCTATTGAAACTGTGGGGAATCAGGAAAATTGTTGTCCATGACCATACGCCCGGTGAACGCACACAGCCTGCCGGACTAACGCGAGTCATTAAAACCCTGATACAAAAAACGCCCTGGTTTACTGCCGATCATTTTGTTGCCGTTACCAGCTATATTTACCAACGCCACATCAAGGTCAACTGTATTCCTGCGCATAAATGCTCGGTTGCCAGCAATGGCATACAACCCATTGATCTGACGACCTGTGACCGCCATTATGCGCAGAGCATTTTCAATATCCCGGATGATTACCACATCGTTGTCAGCACCGGGCGCGCCTCCTATTACAAGGGCATCGACTTTCTCATTCAATGTGCCGCCGAACTCATTCAGCAACAAAAAACACAAAACCTGCATTTCCTTTTTTGTGGCGACGGCCCCAATCTGAACGATTTTCGCACACTGGCCAAACAACTGAATGTTGAACAACATTTTACCTTTGCCGGTAAACGGCAGGATATCAAACAGATCCTGCCCTGCTGTCACACCGGCTTTCATGCCGCCACCGGTGAAGTCGGTTATTCACTGTCAATACTTGAGTATATGAGCAGCGGTCTGGTAACCCTGGTACCCGACAACCCGTCGACATCACTGTCTATCAATCATATGGAAAATGGTATTATCTACAAACACAAGGATATTCAATCGGCCTGTGATGCCATAAAATACAGCATGCAGGATTCCACTAAAGTTAAAAAAATTAGCGACAATGCAATACTGGCCGTTCAGGAAAACTATAATATTCAATCAACAAACCAGCGTCTTATCAAAATCCTTGATCCGGTTTTTTCCGGTAGCTAAACAGACTCCTGTGTGTATTTTCAACAGATTATTACGATGATAAAAAAACTGAAGCAGATCATCAAAAAGCCGATACGCGCATCTATTCAACGTGTGTGGAACAAAAACCATCCGGACTGGCTCCTGATTCTCACCTATCATCGCGTCAGTGATCATTTTGACCCGCAGATTCACCTGCCGGGAGGCTGGAACCAGACGCAGGATTTTGAAAACCAGATAAAGTTACTGACAAATAAATACAAGGTACTGCCCTTACATGATGCACTTCAACACCTGCACCATGGCACCCTCAGCGGCCACTGTATTGCCATAACCATAGACGATGGCGACAGCTCGGTTAAAACACATATTGCGCCCATTTTAGAAAAATATAACTGCCCCGCCACCATTTTTATTACATCAGCCTATCTGGACTGTCAGTATTTACACTTTCCTTTTATATACCGTTATCTTATAAATCACCCCGAACCGGAGAAGCGGCATTTAATCACCGAACAGCACCGGGAAATTCTACTGCAATTACGCAAAACCAATAACCCGGCCGAATACAATAAGCAACGTCCTTTCTTAGAGGACCTGTCAAACCAGCTCACCGGCTTACAGCATCTTTTTTTAACAAAGGCCGAACTTAAGTCACTAAACCCTGCAATTTTCAGCATTGGCTTGCATGGTCACGAACATCAGCGCCATTCCATGATGGATGCTCACTGGCAAAGTGAATCTATCCGGAAAAATATAGAAGCCTTATCCGAGCTGGAAAACTACCGAGCTATTTTTGCCTTGCCCTTCGGCTCTTCAAGAGACTGGAATGTTGACACGATTAAAGCATGCCTGGAACATGATGTCGCCTTTCTCACCTGTACCGGTGGTATAAATTATACCAGGAGCATTGAATATCGCAGGGTTTTCGCTGATGGCTGTGAAATTGATGATCTGATTTCAGCTGAAACGTCAGGCATAATTTAATGAGCAGTGAAAATAGCTTTATAAGTAAAGCATTAAAAAATCTTTCGCTTTCATACCGGGGTTATACCGGCCCTTACCCGGCTCCGGAAAAATGGGTGTTTTTAATTGGTTGCTATAATTCAGGCACAACACTTTTGCATCAAATTCTTGCTAGTCACTCATCCATCGGCAGTCTGCCGGTCGAGGGTCAGATATGCACCAATCAGTTTGTTACCCCGCAGGAATTAAACATACCCCGTTTGTGGGCGATAAAAAAAGAACGTTTCCATCTGTTGACAAATGACACTCCCGCTTCAGTTGCAACCAGGGTAAAACGACAATGGGGTTATTACTTTAATGATATTCATCGCCCGGTGTTACTTGAAAAATCCATCACCAATGCCGCCAGAGTACAATGGCTGAACCAGCATTTTGAAAATGCGCACTTTATCTCCATTATCCGTAATGGCTATGCTGTCGCAGAAGGCATTCATAGAAAAACCGGCCACAGTCTGTCCCTTGCTGCCAGACAATGGTCATTATCAAACGAGATTATGTTTTCCGACCTGGAAACAGTGCCAAAAAAGTTATTACTGAGCTATGAAGATTTCACTGATAACCCACAAAAAATCCTACAAACGATTGCCGACTTTATCGGCATAGAAAACACCTTTATCAAGGGTGATATCAACAGCAAAGACTGGCTAATTCATGGCATTAGCAGCCATATAAAAAACATGAACCCGGTATCAATATCACGGCTGTCTGCCGATGATGTTGATGTAATCAATAAAGAAGCGTTATCACCCCTTAAACACTTCGGCTATTATCAGGAAAACACCCATGCCCGATAAAAAGGCTGTGAACAATCTGCACATAGGTCTGCTTGTCGACCAGTTTCCAAACATTGTTCAGCCTTATATAGCCAACCAGTTGCATTCGCTGGAACGCGCCAACATAAACGTGCAACTCTTTTCGCGGCAAACAAGCACCAGCAACACGCTACAGCCGGAAACAAAACCTGTAAAGCTTAAATCAGCCCCCATCTATATCAATGCAAACCCTGATAATCTTTTAGGCAATTTGTTTTCACTGCCTTTATTTAATAGTACCTATATAAAAGCAGTTATCGCTATTATCAGATCATCTCACTGGCAACAGCATGGCATCAAGCACCTGGTTCGAAATATAATCCTGGCCAGAATTCTGCTGTGCAAAAAAATAGACGTGTTACATACTCATACCCTGCTCAGTTGTTTCGAATATCTCTTTTTACGCCAGAACTTTTCAATTCCACTCGTTACCACCTACCACGGTGTTACCCCCCCAGGCGTGCCGACCCTGGCAAAATCCAAAACAAAACTTGTATTTGAAACCGGTGATATTTTTCTGGTCAACACACAATCGGCCAGAGACGATTTACTGACACTCGGCTGCCCGAAATATAAAATAAAGATTATTCCCCAGGGTACAAACCTGGATCAGTACCCGCACATAAAGCGCAATATTCATCATACAGATAAAATAAAATTACTGTCTGTCGGCCGCCTGTCTTTAGAAAAAGGCCATAAAACAGCGATAAAAACCATCGCACTGCTAGTCAGGCAATATCCTGACATTAAATACCATATTATTGGTGACGGCCCGGAACGATCGAGTCTCGAGCTACTTGCCAAACAACTTCAATTATCAAATAACATTATCTTTCATGGTTTTCTCACACCTGACCGGGTCAGCCAGTATTACAGATCATGTCACATCCTTATACTGCCCAGTTTTAAAGAAACACAGGGAACCGTTTTACAGGAGGCGCAGGCATCGGGTCTGGCGGTTATTGGTAGCAAAGCGGGAGGCATACCCGAGGTTATTATTGAAAACGAAACAGGACTGCTCTTCGATACCGGGAAAGAAAACGAGCTAGCTAAGAAAATAAAAAGTCTTATCTTAAAACCGGACTTATATGAAAAACTGACAGTTCAGGGAAGATGTGATGTTGAACAGCGGTTTGATATAAACATAATATGCGACGAGCTCATTTCCATATACACCGACCTTATCCACCGAAAATAGACATTTCACTTATTTATATATTGATCAAGCATGACATCAGGCTCTTCAAAAAAGTCTATGGTAAAAAAAGCTTTATTTCGAGCAATCTTTTCCTCGGACCAGTCCCACCATGCAATTAACTTTAATTGATTAATCACATTATCAGAAAACCGTTTTTTAATCAGCTGCGCCGGATTACCGGCAACAATTGAATAACACTCAACATTTTTAGTTACTATCGAACCCGCACCGATGACAGCACCATCACCGACATTAACGCCCGGCAGGATAATGACATTATCACCAATCCAGACATTGTTGCCAATGATAACCGGGCCTTTATTCAATTCAAGCGATGGCAAGCTGTTTGCTTGCTGGAATTTACCCTGTAGATTTGCGTAGCCAAGATAATGATTCTTCGCCCTTATTCTCAGGTTAAATGCAATTGCGCAAAATTTACCAATAACAACCGGTGCGTTTTTATCACAGCTTATATATGCCGGGCCATTAATGTTAGTGCCTTTTCCTATGCTGGTATATTCTCCCAGTTCTGACTGTGGATGTATGAAAATATTATGCCTTGAAAACTCGTGGAATTTTTCTTTGCCAAAAAACCGATTATATATTTTATTAAACATCGTTCAACCTAAAAATAATTTTTAGTAACTCACTAATGAAATATCACTATTGCACTGGGGCAGCTAGCTAAAACCCGGAGCTTTAAATCGCAGTACTTTCCTTGCTATCGATTTCATCAACACTTTATCTTCATTTCGCCAGAAAGGCATTATATAAATGGCCACTAGAAACAGTACAAATAATAACACTCTAAGGCCAAAGTAATAAATACTGTCTAATGGCAACACCAATGCCAATACAGTACACAGCGATGCAAGTACCATCATCCAGAAAACCGGCATCCACTCAAGCTGCATATCGTACAGTTTTTTTGCACGCATATTTGTCCAGTACAGCTCAAACAAATTACTTATTACCAGCGTCAATGCTGCACCGTATAAGCCGATGAAGGGAATTAACAGCATATATCCCAACAATGAAAGTATTGCTTTATACCAGGATGCTTCGGCCATATATCTGGTTTTCTTCTCCAGCATTATTCCAAAATTACAAAATGTTGCATAACTCTGGAAGATGGTTGACAACGCCAGCAATGACACAACATTTCCTGCTGAATAAAACTCAGGATCGGTCATCACCCGGAAAAAATCATTTGCAAAAATAGCCAGGCCCACACCTGTTACGATTAATACGGTACTCATAAACCTGAATACCTGACCATAAATTTCACGAGCATTATCTTTTTTTACTACCTCAAACCTGTCCGCCATCCATGACATATTAAAGGATAAATTAATTGTTCCCAGAATTGAGCTGACTCTTGCAGCCAGGGCGTACAGACCTACTTCTGCCAGGTTGCTGTATATACGAATAAAGTATTTGTCCGCATAAGCAACAAAAAACGTACCCAACGATGCCAGAATTAATGGCGCAACATACTGTACAAGTTTCCACGCCATGGATTTTGAATAATGAAAACCGACCAGCCAGAATACATAAACTGACAGTAAAACGGCCACTATTGAGCCACTGATGAGTGAGCTAAAAACCACCCCTTTTACATGCATATCCAACATCACGATAAAATACACATTCAAGCTGACCTGCAATATCAAGGTTGCGATGCTAACATTAACAAAAAACACCGGCTTCCTTCGCGCACGAATAAAACTCAGACCTACGGCAGAAAGTGCATTGGTTACCAGAGTAAAGGCAAATAACTGAAATTCAAATTCATATTCATTACTACCAAACAATATGACTGACAATGGGCTTGATGACAGAAATAAAAGCATTGCACCAAACAAACTTGATATGAATACTGTTACCAGAACGGTAGATACAATAACTTTCTTTTGATCTTCACTCTCTTCGAGAATGTAGTAACGAAACATTGCCTGGCTTATCCGTAAACCAACAAGGATCCCCATTAACTCAATAGCAATGGTAAACAGGGTAAGCGCACCATAGTCTGCGGGCGTTAAATAACGGGTATAAATCGGCAGCATAACCAGGCCGGTAAGACGACTTACCATGGTACCAATCGCATAGATTGCAGAATGCTGCGCTGTTTTACCAAGCTGTCCGGTCTGTTTACTCATGAAATTATTTTTTATAAATTACTCAGGTCTATTTTCCGACCATGACAGATACATTAGTACCGACCATAAACGATGCGAATGATCATATTGTCCACTGACATGCTCTTGCCAGACTCTGGTGATTTCCTTTTTCTGCAAAACACTGCCAACCGAGTCAAGCCCTGACAGCAGGTCACCGGCCCAGTCTTTTAAGTCACTGCGCAACCACTGTGCTACCGGTACAGAAAACCCCATTTTGGGCCGTTCAATCATTTCCCGGGGCACGTACTTATATAACACTTCTCTTAATGCCCATTTCGATACATTATTTTTTACTTTCATCGCCACCGGAATTCGCCAAGCAAGTTCCACCAGCTCATGACTTAGCAATGGCAAACGGGTTTCTAAACTAACCGCCATGCTTGCACGGTCGACCTTAGCCAGATTATCACCGGGTAAATAACCAAGCTGATCCATGTACATTGCCTGATTAATAAAACTTTCCGTATCAGGGAACGGATATTTTAAACTGGTATTGTTTGACGTGTGCGGCTCAAGTATGGCGGCAGGTTCATGCCAGTAGGACATAAGATAATCATAAGCGGCATATATATCATTTTGCTGAAAAAAACCTGCCAGTTTCTGAACTTTCAAACCCACTAACTTCTGTTTTTCCTGCTTGTTTGATTTCAGGCCAGCGATGATGCCATACAAGCCATCCCAGAATGCCGGTGACGGCTGCGCCAGTGCTTTACCTGCCAGCTGTTTTACCGGCAGCGGTATCATTGACATTCTGTTCCACAGTGACTGCGTCCAGAGATAACGATTGTATCCGGCAAACAGCTCGTCACCACCATCACCTGACAGGCACACCGTAACATGTTCTTTTGCCAGTTTCGAAACCAGATAAGAAGGCATTTGTGATGAATCAGCAAACGGCTCATCATATATAGACGCTATTCCTGGAACAACATTTAATATGTCAGCGGGTGTCACCTGCATGGTTAAATGATCGGTACCAAGATGCCCGGCTATTCTTTCAGCATACAGCGACTCATCGTATTCTTTCTCGCTGAAGCCAATAGTATAGGTTTTTATACGCTCACTACTTTCACTTTGCGCAATTGCTGAAACCACGGTGGAATCAATGCCACCGGATAAAAACGTACCCAGTTCAACATCGGCAATCATTTGTCGCCGCACAGACTTATGTATCGCCTGATCCAACGCCTCCACGACCTCCTGCTCGCTTTGTATTAAATCAGACAGACCATGATTAGCCGCAGTCAAAATACTCCAGTAGGTTTTCGGGCTTACCGTTGTACGGTCTGCAAACGGGGAGAAATCAAGCGTATCAGCACGCTTTGTTACCGGTATAGAAAGGATTGTACCCGGCATTAATTTATAAATAGACTGGTAGATTGAATAAGGTGCTGAAACATAACCATACTGCAAAAAACAGGACAACCCGGCAAATTCAGTGGTTAGCTGGTCGCGGCTTACCACGCTTTCGATAGCTTTCAGTTCTGATGAAAAATAAAAACTGCCTGCTACCCAGCCATAATATAATGGTTTTTCTCCCAAGCGATCCCTGCATAAATGCAAAACTTTCTTTTCACCGTCCCACAAAGCAAAAGCAAACATGCCAACAAACCGGGTAACGGCCGCTTCCAGCCCCCATTTCTCAATGGCTGCAAGCAAAACCTCAGTATCGGAGTGCCCGTAAAAATGATAACCACATTTAACCAGGGTGGCCGCTATCTCCTTAAAATTATAGATTTCTCCATTAAACACCACCGTGTATCTTTTTGAAAGTGACATCATCGGCTGCTGGCCGGAAACAGACAGATCCTGAATAGACAGTCGGCGGTGGCCAAGCACAAGATTTTCATTTTGACTGCGCCATAGACCGCCATCGTCAGGACCACGATGAACTAACGCGGCAATCATTGTTGCTACGGTATTTTCCGCATGCTCTGAGGAAATTTCAGGCGCCAACAAACCGGCAATACCACACACTAGCAATGATCCTGATTAATTGCCGAATTGTGCAACAGCAACGACTGGCTCTTTTTGTACAAGCGGGCTAACTTTCTACCTATTTCCTCATAGGCATAGTGATCGACGATTAATTTTCTTGCCGCCAGCCCCATTTTGTTTCGCAAGTCCTGATCAGCAATAAGCCCAGAAATTGCAGAAACATAAGCTTCGGCCGTCTCAGCAAAAATAACATCCACACCATCGCTCACATTAATCCCTTCACAGGCGATTTCATGTGCAACAATCGCTTTTTCCATTGCCAGTGCATCAAGAATTTTTAACTTGGTACCACCACCATCCATAATAGGACAAACATAAACAGCGGCCCTGTTTAAGTAGGGCAGAATGTCGTCAACAAAACCATGAACATTGAAATCTGCATCCTGCCGGCTTAATTCAACAATATCCTGCGGTGGATTCGCCCCTATAATATTGATCTAAACACCTGGCACTTTTTGTTTCAATAACGGCCATATTTCATCAGCAATAAATCTGACCGCTTCGACATTCGGATACCAGTCGAGTGTACCGATAAAAATAAGGCTGCTCTGCTGTTTGACGCTACCATCTCTTTTAAAATAATCAATATCAACGCCATTAGCAATGGCCTCAACCCGACATTCCGGCACAATTGCCAGCAGTCGTTGCCGGTCTGTTTCTGAGCAGGTAATGTTATAGGCGACCTGTGGACACAGGGATTTTTCATATCGCACCAAACGCAGGCCTTCCTGTCGAAAATACCACTTCTTGAATAAACTACCCTCCTTTTGCGCACGGCGCAGCAGCATGTGTGATTCAATATTGTGATGATCCAGTACCGTCGGCAGGTGGCTGACATACTTAAAGTAAGGTTGCAGACTTATGGTATCAAGATGCACCAGGTCATAATTCCCGGTCAACAGCATCATCTGCAGTTTTGCTGCATACTCAGACGACTTTAACCAGTTAATATTGTAGGGATCGCTGGTCAGCAGGCTTTTGAGAGCCAGACGATATTGCCCGAATCTCTGTTGATCCGATTCAATTTGAACAAACTCAACTCTATGACAGAATGTTGATAAAACTTCTGCTGCTTCCCGCAGTCCTTCATCGATGCCTGAGAATAAGGGGCGTATCAAATTCGGCTGATTAAAAGCGAGTAAATCAACATCATGGCTTTTAGAAACTTCATGAAGCAGGTGATATGCTCGTTGCAGAATACCTCCTTTAGGCGGATAGGGAACCAGATGTGAAAGCCATAATATTTTCATATTTAAAAATTTTTAACACCGGTAGCTGATATTTTAAATTTATCTATTCATATAAATAACAACTACTCTTTGAGATACCAGTAAAGTTAAGTCTTCAGTAGTATAGCCAGAAAAAACCACATCACCGGTAAAAACCGCTATGGTGACACATAAATAAACCCGGGATTTTGTAAAAACGGCGGGGAAATACTAAGATACCAGGGAGTTTATATTTATTTATCTAAATTACCGCAGTATTTTACTGGCAGCATTACACAAACCAGGTTGCGACCCGAAATAAGCTGCCAACAAATGGTAATTTTCACCTAAAACAGATTAGTCAACTACAATCAGTTACACCGTGAACAAATAAAATAACACCACGTATGGACTCAGTCTATATTTTTATCGCTGTATATTTACATGCGGGCTATTTGTCATTATATTACTTTACTTAAATCACGCTTAATGGCGCTTGCTGCACAGGAGTTTTCCAATGAAAAAAAGTTATCTACTCATAACCACGCTTTTGCTTATACAGTATACAGGGAATGCCAGTGCGATCGATTATTTTGTCATGGATTTTGAGGATGGCAAGCAGCCCGTAAGCACACCCAGTCCGTCCTGGTCTTTACCGGCAAACTTTGCAGAAACCTATGGACCAGGTAATTTTTTTAATGTAACTAACAGTACGGCACATAGTGGCTCTTACAGCCTGCGTTTCACTTACGAGGCACGAAACGGTCAATGCAATACCTGCGGGGTAACAACGCTCGCGCATAAATCTGATCTGAACAATGTCAACTATTTTGTTGCTGATACCGGGCAGGATCTAACATTGGCTGATGGTGCAGCAGCCGCAGTTGGCAGGATTGTGTACAATAAAACGAACGGTTTTTCCACCTGGGAAATAGTTTCGATTGGTAATGAAGTAGCAACCAACGACAAACTAATGTTAAAACCACTTAGCGCAGGCATCACCAATGCGACAGCTGAATTTAACGGCAACGACGATGTGCAAATTGCAAGACAGTGCGGTGTAGACGGCACCATCGGCGGCAAAGACAATAATCGTCGCTCTGATTGCAATATCGTCATACACTGGTTTGAAAATATTCCCGTTGGCGTACAAAATCCCGGTGACTCGATTTTTCGCCGGCAATATCTGAAAGCTGAAGTGACCAGCCCGCTCATTCATCAAAAACTGCATTATTTCAAACCGGATCACGGTGGCCCCAATACCAAAAACGTAATTATGTTTGCCGACTCACTGAATACCAGCGAACTGATTCCGGTACTGACCGGACTGGATAAATACGGCGCTAAAAGTCTGTACGAACCGGGGCGCAACGGTGTACCTGCATCCCTGACGCTTGAAAGAGGTGTCTGGTATTACATTGAGGAGCAGTATAAAGCCGCCACCCAGGACCTGGTCACCGACCCAACCGGAAATACTTATAATACTGATGGCGAATACAGAATGTGGATATCAAAATCCGGCGAAGAAGATACAGTCGGTGCCACCCCCATTATCGAATTAACCAACATCACCATGCCACCCATCCGCGGTGGTGGCGGACTGCACATGAGTTTTTGGGGAAATATTCAACACTGGGTACACACCAGAGGCAGTTGGTATCTGGATGACTATGTTATCTCCAACGCCAAAATCGGCAAGGCTACTGGCGGCAACACGGATATTGCACCGCCTTCATCTCCAAACACCAACTAAATAACAGGCGGGCGGTATTGCTGACAGCCGCCTGATTCCTGGCTCCTGACAACAAACGATAATTTATTGCCGAAATCTGGAAGCCGGTTTCTTTTCCGTTAACTGTGTATGCAACTTTCCGGTGACGTTGTTTAACATCACTATCATCATGATCTGAATCCAGAAATACGGGTAATACAGCACCGTGACAAAACTGCCCGCGATAAGATAACCGATAAGGCCGGCATCAAGCCCGTAACTCAGATTAAACAGCCAGAGTTTATCAATTTTTTTCGCCATTCGCCGGGTGCTTCTATTATTTTTAAAAGCATAATAAACAAGCATTAAAAAGCAAAATAAACCGGCCAGACCCAATTCCGAGGTTGCCTGAATATAAATATTATGCGATTCCTGATTAATACTGTATGGCCCCATTCCCGACGGCACCATGTAATTCAGATATGTCAGCCAGTTATGATACCCAATACCCAAGAAAAGATGATTGGGAATAACCTCGTTCAAACCATAGGTCCAGTAGGCCAGACGTTGCAGTGAATCACTGTCGTCACCCATCTGCCGGAAACGTTCCAGTTGCTGATCCGGTAAAAAATAAAACAGAAGCACCGAAAGAATAACAATTACCAGCAGCCCTTTTAAACCATCTTTCTGTTTCAGTAACAACCAGACTGCAATCATGACCAGCGCCAACTGAGAGCCTCGTGAGCTGGCACCAAGGACAACTAGATAGCCAGTTACTGCCAGAAAGTTGATAAACCACTTTTTGCGTCGTGACCAATAGCGCTGAAAAGAATAAACCAGTGAAATCGCCAGTGAACCAAAGATCAGCATCTGGATGGCATATTCACCGGAATTCTTAAACCAGCCCGGTGAACCAATCAGGCCAAAATCACGAAAAGTAAAACCACGCATACCCCAGGATATTGTCCCGAACACCGACATCTTGAGATTAATAACTGTATAAGCCAGTAAAAACAGCAGTAATCGTTTCTCATCATTAACAACACTGGTGCCAACAAAATAAATAATTACCCAGCCCAGCATTACCTCCCAGTAACCCAGTGATATCAATGGTCGAAAGGCAGCCATGCCTGAAATGATAATCACCAGAGAAAAAGCGATTAACCAACGGCTCTGTACATTTCTGACCCAGCGCGCCCTTGGATCAGTAAAAGCGGTAATAATGGCTGCCAGTAAAGATATTTGCCCCCACGGTAAAAAAGCCAGAACAGGATAAATATTCTGTGGCCGGACATATTCAAAAAAGAAGTAGATACAGAGCATCCATAACGATACCGGCTGCTGTTTAAACGCTGCCCATAAAGTTCCGGGGTTAAATTTATACAGTTCAGCAATACCAATCTGCTGGTCTTTTTTGAATCGGCCGCGCGTTCTCATGTCTGCAATTTTCCCGCCATAAACTGCACCGCACGCCTGATTCGAACAAAACACTGCTTGAAATAAGCCGGACGCATACCATAGGGATCATGAATGTAAGGAAGAACCGGTCGCAACCACAGGCCAAGTAAAGTACATGGATACTTACCACCGTATACTTCAGTCAGTTTTTTACACTGCCATGGCTCCATGGCAACCAGCAGATCACCGCTTTTCAGCTCAACGCTTTGCAGACAGGTGGTTTTATGAGCCTGCAGATCAGAACCACAGCTTAGCGCTGTTTTAACCGCCCTGTCATTAGCAGGTGCACCATCTACCGTATCCAGACCAAAGGATATTGCTTCAATACCCAGCGTTCGTGCCAGTTCTTCAGCATAAGCACTGCGACAGATATTGCCTTTACAAACGAAAACCAGCCTGCTTACATTTGCCCAGTCAATGGTTTTATATTTATTATAAACACCCGATAAATAGAACAACCGGTAAACCTGTGCTTTTAAAAAACCACTACGCGAACCATGGTTTTTTGTCAGCCAGCTTTCTTTATCAGTCATGGTTTTGATATCATATACCCGTAGGTGCAAACACAAGCTTTAGATTACCTGCTCTAGAAAAGAAACAGCATTTTAACTCAAAACAGTAAAACAGAGGTTCCCCAACAGAATTTATATTTGAAGGATAGACCATATCTCCCGGTTATTACAAAGATATCACCACTGATTACACCCGGCAGCAAACACCGGCTATAATTCACTTATAATTTGTCTCATCTTAAAACGTCTCAACAATCATTCCGTTATGAAAAAAGTACTTGTCCTGGACGCAAACCAACGCAGTGCGCTGGCCGTTACCCGTTCGCTGGGAAAACAGGGGGTAGCGCTGGTCACCGGCGATGAAACGGCGACCGCCTTAGCCGGGCAATCACGTTACTCCTTGCAATATCTTAGCTACCCGTCACCACGTTTGGATGCGGAACGATTTATCTCGTCCATTGCCATGACCTGCGATAAGGAAGAAATCGATATTATCTTTCCGATGACTGAACTGACCACCACCTTATTACTTAAGCACCGTGACAGAATACCCGGCATCAAGCTGCCACTGGCTGACGGTGACAGCATTGATACACTTGCCAACAAATGCAGTCTGATGAAACTTGCTGGATCACTGGATATCCCCATCCCGGCAACGCAATATTTCGAAAATGCGGAAAATCTGCCGGATAAACTCGCGGACATGTCATACCCACTGGTGATGAAACCGGCAAGATCCTGGCTGCAATATAAAGGAGAATGGCTGCATACCAGCGTAAAAATTGCCCACAACCGGGAACAGGCTGCAGAAATCATCACATCTGATGCCGCCTTTCATTCAGCAGCCTTCATGTTGCAGGCATTTGTTCCCGGCAAAGGTGAAGGTGTCTTTGCGCTTTATAATGAAGGCCAACCGCTAACGTTCTTCGCCCACAAAAGATTACGCGAGAAACCGCCACAGGGAGGCGTCAGTGTATTATCAGAAAGTACATCAGTGGACAAAAGGCTTGAATCCTATTCTCGAAAATTGCTGGAACATGTTAACTGGCATGGCATCGCCATGGTAGAGTTCAGGGTCGATGACCACGGCAATGCCTGCCTCATGGAAATTAATACCCGCTTCTGGGGCTCACTGCAACTCGCTATCGATGCTGGCGTCGATTTTCCATGGCTACTCTACCAGACCAGCTGCGGCATCAGCACCAGACCGGTAACTAAATACAAAACCGGAACCCGCCTTCGTTGGCTGCTCGGCAATGTCGACTGGTTATATCTGATACTTCGTGATAACCATTTTTCCACAAAAGAAAAAATATATGCCGCGCTGTCATTTATCACGCCATCATTATTCAAAACACGGTTAGAAGTTTTTCGCCTGCACGACCTGAAACCGTTCTACTGGGAGTTAAAAAATTACATCAAAGACTTGCGCGGTTAGCCGGTTTACAATAAATCGTTATAAACTTTTTCGTAACTGCGAACCATGCTCTTCACATCAAACGTATCCGTAGCGTGCCGCTGACCGGCTGATGCCAACTGCCGGCTTAACGTGGAATTACTGGCCAGCTTCACTATTGCATCCGCCAGTTGTTGTGGATTGCCCGGATCTACCAGACAACCATTTTTTTCATCCGTGATAATTTCCTGCGGGCCACCACTGCGGGTAGCTATCACCGGCAAGCCTGCTGCCATGGCCTGAATGGTTGCAATAGAAAAGCCTTCAGAACTCGAACTTAATACAAACAGGTCGATATTGCTTAAAAAATCTGCCGGATCATCAATAAACCCTAAAAAACAAACCTCATCATCCAGTTCCAGTTCGGCTCTTAATTTCAGTAAGCGCTGATACAGCTTGCCTTTATAATCACCCGCAATGACAAAACGAAAATGATTATTTGCATTTTTTACAAATGCAGCTGCGCGTAACAGTACATCATAGGCCTTTGCCGGACGCACATTACCCAAACAGCCAATGATGACAGCATCATTGGCCCATGAAAACCGCTCACGCAAAACATTTTTTCCGGGCCGTTGAAAATCGGCGGTATCTATACCGTTATAAATAACCCGGGTTTTTTTTACCTGCAAGGTGGTTCGACTTACAATATTGTCACGCAAACTTTCCGATACCGCAACGATAGCTGAAGCACCAGCATTTATCACCGCAAACTTCAGAGATAACAGCCGCTCCTGCTCAGACACATCAACAGCCCCATGAAAGGTAGCAACCACCGGCCGCCCGGACAGCAATCCGGCCAGCGCACTGTAGATATTGGATCCCAGCAAATGAGACTGTATAAGGTCCACTTTCTCTCGGCGAATCAGGCCCACCAGTTTTTTTAAATAGCGCCAGTTAAATGAGCCTTTGGCATCCAGTATTATTGGTTTAATATTACGCCGGTTTAGTTCTTCATAGACCCAGCCTTTGCCACGAATAACAACGATGGAACGGTAATCCTGCTCTGGCAGGTGCGAAACCAGATCAATAAAAACGGTTTCAGCACCACCCGGCCCGGTAGTGTCTATAATATGTAGAAGTGTTTTCATGAATCAATACATGACGATAACGTTTTTTTCAAAAGATGGACACATTACACTAGACACCAATAACTAACCAGACCTGATTAAAGGTCCTTTAAACAGCATTAACCCCTGACCAAACACAAATGACAAGCAAAACACGCGCCCCTGGATCTTATATTAAAAAGTTGATAAAACGTGGACTGCAGAAGACCGCTGCCCGTTTTGGCCGTCATACGCGCCATGCCAAAAAACCAGAACTGTTATTGCTGATGTACCACCGCATCCTGCCTGCCGATGACCCGCGCAGCCAACTGGAAGAACCCGGCATGATGGTAACGCCCGAGACCTTCCACATGCACATGACGCTGGTCAAATCCATGTTTGAAACCACACACCTGTCCCGTTGGCTGGAAAAAAAAGACAAAGGGGAAACCTTGCCCGATCGATGCTGCGCCATTACCTTTGATGACGGCTGGGCCGATAACTATGAGTTTGCTTTTCCTGTTCTGCAGCAGCTCGACATTCCCGCCACCATTTTTCTGGTCTCGGACATGGTCGGCAGGCAACAGCCATTCTGGCCCGAACGTCTGGCAAAAACCCTGGCCGTGATCGCCAGCCAGCATGCTGCACAGTGGTCACATGCCTCACTCGACTGGCTTAAAACCTGCGCTGGCAGCTATACTTTTAACCGGTCAGTACCAACATCCGAACAGCTCAGTGAAATTATTACTGGCGTAAAATCATTGAGTGACGATGAAATCAATCAGCGGCTTGATGAAATAGAACAACAACTTGACCTTAACATGACTGTCGACAAGGCCTCTTTGCTTAACTGGCAACAGCTCAAAACCATGTCTGACACAGGACTGATCGAAGCAGGAAGCCATACCTGCCATCATATTCGCCTTACTGAAGAGAAACCCGCAGCGGTATTGCAAGATGAGATTATCAACAGCAAAATAGTCATTGAAAATAAAACCGGCGCCGCAGTGAAAACGTTCTGCTTTCCTAACGGTGATTACTCTGACGCTGCATTATCCCTGGTAAAACAACATTATTCCGGCTCGGTAACCACCCGCCGTGGCTGGAATACGCTAACCAGCGACCATTATTTATTGCAGCGCATCGGTGTACATGAAGACATCTCTAATGACAGAACCAGCTTCCTGTCATGTATCTCTGGCTGGCTATAAATCAATGATGAATACCGCGCTCACCATGACATCAAAACAGATACTCGCTGACCCCGTGCTAGCTTATTCTAGGCTGTCTCCTGAAGCACCGTTAGACAAGCAACAACAACTAGCAACTCTCAGCTCACAAATGTCAGCGCTGAAAAAAAATTTAAACGAAATACAACTACAGAGTAAAAAACTCTCCAGAAAAATCGGCGAGGCAAAACGCAACAATCAGGATATTGCCCCGCTGAAACAGCAGATGCAATCACTAGGTCAACAGCTGAAATCGATCAAACAACATTATGCTGATCACGAACAGAAGGTTTTGTCTTTTTTTACCGGGCTCACTGAAAACACTGAAGGCCATCAAGAGATTAATACCCCTGAACACATCATCCATAATAAAAAGAACCCTCGATCGCAATGTAAAACAGCAGAACCATTCCATGACATTGATAGCATAAACATCAAAAGACTGACGGTAGAACACAGGGAATGGAACAATTATGTCAACCAGCACCCAGATGGCTGCATCCATCACCTCAGCGAATGGACCGGTCTGTTCCAGCAAAGTTACGGCCATGAGTACCACTATTATTTTGCCCACGATAAAAACAACCGGATTGTTGGCATCCTGCCGCTGATACGCTTAAAGAGTGTTTTATTTGGCGACCTGCTGGTCTCCATGCCTTTCTTTCAACATGCCGGCGCCATCGCCGACCAGCCTTCAATCGAACAGAAACTCATCGCACATGCTAACCGGGCTGCCGCCCGTCTGGGGGTTAAACATATCGAATACCGTGACGACATTTGCCGTGATGGTATGCCGGCGCAGACACACAAAGTCAACATGGTGTTAACTTTGCCTGGCTGCAGCGAGACATTATGGCAGAGTTTCAGCTCAAAACTACGTGCACAGATCAAACGTCCACAACGCGAGCGCCCTGAAATAAAAACCGGACACAAGGAATTATTAAATGACTTTTATGCTGTCTACGCCAGAAATATGCGCGACCTGGGTTCGCCTTTACACAGCAAAAAATTCATTGCCAATATTCTTGATCAATTTCCTGACAACAGCTGGCTGGTCGTCCTCAGGTTGAAGGGCAAACCTGTTTCCGCAGGCCTTTTACTCGGCTATGGCAACACCATGGAAATTCCGCTGGCTTCGACCATCCGTGATGTAAACCATCTAAGCATAAATATGCTGATGTACTGGCAGATATTACAATTAGCCATTGCAAAGGGTTACCAGAAATTTGATTTTGGTCGTTCAACCAAAAATGCCGGAACCTACAACTTCAAAAAACAATGGGGGGCAATCGCCAAACCCCTGTACTGGCACTACTGGCTGAACGATAGCAATGAACTACCCGGGTTAAATCCTGACAACCCAAAGTTCGCACTTGTTATCTTCCTGTGGAAGCGCTTACCGGTTATCATCAGCAAATGGCTAGGGCCACACATTATAAAAAACATACCGTGAAACCGACACTACCCTACTTGTGAAAACATTAATAAAGAACTTGATCGTACCGGCTCTTGCCAGTCGCCCCGTCAGCGCACTCGCAGAAAACATGCTCACTACAGGCATTCCTGTTTTTATGCTCCATCGATTTTCTTCAACTGAAAATTATGTCAAAGGTCACGAGCCGGCATTTTTAGATAAATGCCTGCAATATCTAAGCTATAGAAATTATCATTTTATCTCGCTAGAACAGATAATAAACGCCATGCATAACGGTGAGCCACTGCCAAAACGATCCATTGCCTTCACTATGGACGATGGCTTTCTTGACCAGGCGACGGTTGCTGCGCCTATATTTATCAAATACAAATGCCCTGTCACTATTTTTTTAATCTCCGGCATGCTGGATAAAGAACTTTGGCCATGGGACGATAAGATATCATTTTTAATCAATAACACACATCAGCGCAACATCTCGCTTGAATTAGCCGGTCAGAAAAAAACATTTCCATTGCAGAATACTACAGCAAAAAAATCTGCCGTTCAGCAGATACAAAACTGGGTAAAAACACTGAGTGCCGACCATGTCGATCATTACCTCAGGCAAATATCACTTGCAACTGGTACAAAGCTACCGTTCAATGCCCCGCAAAACTATCAGGCGATGACCTGGGACATCGCCAGAGAACTGGAGAAACAGGGAATAAACTTTGCACCGCATACCAATAGTCACCGCATCCTTTCAAAGCTGAATGATACAGGCTCGTCATTTGAAATAACACACTCATGGAAAAGACTTGGTGAAGAACTGGCCTCACCCTCACCCGTTTTCTGCTACCCCACGGGCAGAGCACAAGATTTTTCCGAACGTGAGATAGAAAACATCAAACAGCTCGGTTTAGCGGGAGCGGTATCAACCGAAGCAACATTTATCGACCTAGACAGTGACGAAAAAAATTATTTATATCAACTACCACGTTATGGTTTTCCAGATACAATGACCGATTTTATTCAGTACAGCAGCTGGATCGAACGTGCAAAAAACCGGTTCTCAAACCGGTAACTCTTCCTGATATCGCGCCAGATACTTTGTAAACAGTCGGGGATAATTTTCCCGATAGTATTGATCAAATGCCTGTCGAGCTTCTTCCGACAGTCCATGTTTAGAATGGTAATCAAGCTTGTTTACGTCGCCACACGTAACGCTGTCATGATCATTTTTATAGAGTTCAACGGATCGTTTTTTATGCTCATCAATATTATCGATCAAGCCTGCCAGACGCTCATTATCAAGCCCGAGAAAGTTAGCTATCTTTTTCGCACAGGTTACCGAATCGGTGAGCAAATCCTCATAATAAAGGAGCATCTTTTTACCTTCGAAATCATCAAACGCTTTAATATTTTCTATGTACCACCGTGGCTGCTGCAAGCGCCGGTCTGATTCAAGATAATCAGAAATTGTTGCAAAGCTGTTGACGAATTCAATGCTGTCATGGCGCACCAGACATTCTTTATAATTCCTTATCACCAACATCACTTTGTTATAATTATGTATATTTTTATAGCCGGCATGCGCCCGGTCAATAACAAAATTTACCCCGCTTTTTGAGCGCACATAACCCGGCGTAGGCTGCTGCGAAAGATATTCAATAATATAACGAACCCAGTTCGTTCCACTTCTTGAATATGATATTAACAGTGGTCGCGTGTACAACTGAAACCCTTCAAGCACACTGCCCGTATTTAACACATTACTATTGACGCCAAGAAGACGATTGAGTAAAAACCCAGAAACACAGAAAAATGAAATCACATAGGATTTACCACGTATTTTGTTTAAAACAAAATATTTTTCCACCTCTCGATATCGGTCAATAATATTAACCACCAGGCACCTCGTCTTTTATCGTCAGAAAATCACTGGTCTGAGAAAACTCATATCCCCAATCTTTCATTTCTTTATCACATATTTTTTCTATCGACTTAATATGCTTTTCTTCAAGGATGCTGTTACGCCAGCCGCCGGGACCACTTGGGCGATAAGCCCGCACGCTGGCATGACTAAGTTGGGTATCACACAATTGTGATACACGGCTCCTGTCAAAGGGTAAATCAAGTTTTTTACAAATACCTTCTATTACGCCAACTTTATCCCGGCAAAAATCTTCATACTTTACAAAAACAATATTATCTATTTTTTTCGCTGCATTAATATAGGCTTTCCATCTAAGTGCAAGACACTCGACCGGTTGCCGGCAGCCAATACCCAACCATTCAATTTTCGTCCAGGGTACTTTATGAAAATCTTTCATATGCCCTATCTTCCAGGTTTTTATTGCTGAACTGGCAAAATCCCGCGGATCTCGCACCAGATAAACGATAGTCGTATTGGGAAATTCTTCCAGAAACTCATTGATAATCATAGAAAATCCCGGCACCTTGATAGCATCAAACAGCTGCAGACGCGGGTAATCCCTGACCTTCTTTTGTTTTTGATAGATACTCCTGTAAGCATCCCAGACCCATTGCTGCTCCCCCTCTTCAAGATAACGCAGGTTATTTACCTCTTTAAACAACAAATCTGACACCGCGGTTGTTCCGGAACTTTCAGAGCCTACAAGCAAAAACTTTTTATCCTGTGAGGGCCATTTCTTAACCAGGTGTATCCATTTTTCACGCAGCATATCCACGGCACCGGTACCGTATACATTGATTTTGTCGGCAATTGAATTTTTAACGACCGTGCTGATATATCCGCTCTTTATCGCAGAAAAAGACACCTGGTGCAGCATGGATTTAACTGAGATACGCTGAAATGAAACAGTAACCAGCTCCTCTGAACGGTTGCAAAGAATTTTCTTATAACCGGAATCTTCCGACAGAAGATCATAAATCTTATAACCTTTTTTCTGGTTATGCTGAATGCCCATGATATGTGAAATATAGCCGGGCTGACCAGTTTTAGGCAGATCTATATTAAAACCGGTTTGCAATACATAAACACGATGACGCCACAAAAAGCTGTAAACATAACCGATTTTTCTTTTCGGCGTTTCAATTTTAATCAGCTGGATTTCGCCTGCCGAAAATCTTGTTTTAATCAACTGGCAATGAAATTTTTCCCATAGACCATTAACAAAAGAACCGGTTTTACCTTTAGCTTGCCAGCGAATCGTGTGCAGTTGTTTTAAACCATCAAAATATTCCAGTGCCTGTTCTGCTGTATTTGCCTCTGTCAGTACCAGCTCACCATCTTCCCGGTACAACTTTAAAGCTTTATTAATTTGATAACGCCGGTTTCTGCTCAGGCTACCGATGATCCCAGCCATGCCTTGCTCAATATGATTACTATCAAACTGCCATGATGAGACCTGCTTCTCGATAGTCATATAAAATTCATTATGCAGTTCGTTGATAAAGGTATCCGTTATTGATTTGCGCAACAGTCCCAGACAAAGCTCGTCCCAATTGGCATCGGCATAACGCAGGTAGTAGATCGCCGCCTTGTACACACCTTCCTCATGCCCTCTTTTTAGCAGCAAACCATTGTATTCAATGACCATATTACGGTTGGCCACCGGTGCCTCATTGAGAAACAGCTTTCTTGATGACAGGATGCCGCGGCGTGTAACCGAAGTATTGACAAGAATACCGATAGCTACCAGTTCTTCACGTTCCCAGACACGGATTACCTGTGGCTGCATATCGGATACCACTTCTTTTAACCAGGTACCAATCCAGCCCCAGGACTGAAAATAGGAACAATCTGTACACGCTTCAAGCGTGGTCCAGTCTGCCTGCAACGGCTCCAGATCTTCAACGGTGGTCAGCTCAATGTAATAACTCATCAAGCAGCATCCAGTAAATCCAGCCCCGCCAGCACCTTTGCCGCAGTGGTAAACTCAAAATCATTTAACAACTGCTGCAAACGCTCTTCGCAACGTGAAAGATTATTATAATGACGGAAACGTGAAAAGAGCCCGGCTTCTATTCTGGGCTGCTCAGGATCAATCTCCCAGGGATGCAGATAAAAAATAAATGGCTGCGCCCTGCGGTTAACCTGCGCAAGCCCGGCTCGACTTAAGGCATAGGGATACAGGCGAAAATACCCACCGCCAGCTATTGGCAGCTTATAATTAAGTAGTTTGGCCGTCGACAGTGGAAACTCAACCAGCGAATGTCCCTGCGGCGTTTTCAGCAAATGCGGTACTTCTATCGCATCAGCAATACCATAACGGTCATGCCGCACCGGGAAAATACTCGAATCGTATTCAAAACCGGCCTCCGCCAGTATATCCAACGCCCACAAAGATTTTTTTGTTATTGAATAACTGGCGGCCCGGTAACCTCTGACCGGCATTTGCACAATGTCTTCAAGCAGCCGTTTTGAGCGAATCGTTTCTTCACGAAAGACTTCGGGGGTTTGATTGTAAATCAGCTGATGGCTGTAACCATGGCTGGCAACTTCATGTCCGCGTTGCGCGATGTCTTCAATGAGCCTTCTATTTCTATCCGCAACCCAGCCTAAAACAAAAAATGTTGCTTTCACCTGTGCTTCATCGAACATATCCATCAACCGCCGGGTGTTTTTTTCGACCCGTGACGGATGATTGTCCCAGTAATTTTGTTTTATGCTTTTAGCAAAAGCTGATACCTGAAAATAATCTTCAACATCAACGGTTAAGGCATTCTGAATAGCCATAAGTTTTCGTTCACAATCAATTTTTTATTTTTCGCCGTAATATCCATAATAATAACCACCGCGACCAGTCATTCCCTCACTCTTATTCATTACCAGCCCCGTCGCCTGCTCCTCAGGAATTAAGCTCAGCGCTTCCTCAACCAGGATCTGCGGTGTTTTACCCGCCTCAATAATAAACACCACCTGGCCAACCAGGCTGGCTATGACCTGTGTTTGCGGTGTTGGCAATAATGGTGGGCCATCGAAAATAATAACACGGTCATCATAACGCTCACCAATCTCAGAGACCAGTTGAGACATTTTCTGACTGGCAAGCAGCTCAGTAACAAAATCATGCGGTTTACCGGACGAGATCAAACATAACTCAGGAATATCGGTTCTTAATATCGCATCGCCAACAGAAAAATTATCGTTTTCCAGGATATCAACCAGACCCGGTCGGTCGGTAATATTCAGCGCGCGGCTTGCCCCATGACGTGTTACATCACAATCGACCAGTAATACCGTATGGTCGCGCTCATGGGCAATCGACAAAGCCAGATTAATAGCGGTATGTGTTTTACCCTCGCCTGGAATCGAACTGGTCACCAGAATCAAATTTCCTTTTTCCAGTAAAGAGGCTGATTTACCAAATGCATTCGACAATAATGGTCGTTTAATACGGCGATATTCATCTGCAAAATGGATCCCCAGATTTGAGCCACGCACCAGCATGTTGTTTTTTCGCAACAAGTCTTCGATATAAACCTTGCCCGGTTCCTGAAACGGCGGTCGCGGGCTGGCTGTTTGATGAACCGAAGTTTGTGGATGAGCATTATCCTCCCTCGGTTTGAAAAACTGGCTACCTTCACGCTCCGTCTTAGCAACTAACTCTGTAATCGTCGCGCCAGTACTTTCTTTTTCCATTTTTTGATTCATATTTTATTTTCCCGCGATGAGCGACGCAAAAATGGCCGTGCCCGTGTCACGCAACACAAAAACCATGCCAAATGCAACCACCAGTAAAAAAGTTGCCGAGACAAAAGAAAATAACTGCAAACGCCGCCTTTTTCTATGTTCCGGTGATAAATACAAACTGACCGAACCCAGCACCGGTAAACCGGTAGCAGTAGCCAGCTGTGTTAAATCAATAAAAGTCGGCTGTAACAAATATCGAAGCAAACTCCACGCCAGCCCTGCACCCAGTGCTGCAACCAGCGCAACCAATAAAAACATTTCTCGATTTGGACCGGAGGGTTTAAACGGCACGATCGGCGGCTCAATGACGCGGAAGGTAATATCACTTGAACTTTGACCCGCATTCTGCGCCAGCTGTGCCGACTCTCTACGCTCAACAAGATCAAGATATCGCTCTCTGGTGACTTCATAACCACGGTTAAGTTTTGCCAGTTTGGCTTCCACTTCCGGTATTATGTCAATGGATTCGCGCAGCTTGTTTACATAATCATTTTGTTCTTTCAACTGAATTTTTAATATTTCAACTTCAACACTGGCCTTGCTTAAACCAACTTTCACTTCCTGATAGACAGGATTAAATTCTTTCGCAGTATCGTCTTCAGCAGTATCCATTGATAATTTGTCGTTGTTATCAGGCGCCCTTTTTAACTCTTCGATAATTTCCTTCAAAGCTCGTACGTCCGGGTGACGATCTGTATATTGGTTTAGCAATGTATCAAGCTCGGCCTGATATTGCTTTATTTTTTTTGCATTCGCTGAAAGGTAACCATCACTGCTTAATATCGGGTTTTCACCTTTAAGCTGCCTTGATAACTCAGCATAACGGCGTTCTGCCAGGCGTAAGGCGGATGATGTTTCTTCAACAGAGTCTTTTGCCCGCTGCAGGCGCATATAATAGCCACCACGCTCATCAGGCATAAAACCGACATTTTCTTTTTTAAACTCGGCCAGTTTCTGCTCCGACTTCGATAATCGCTCTTCATAAATACGAATCTGTGAATCCAGAAATTTTTGTGCCGCTGCGGTATCCGTTCTGGTTGAATTCAAGGTATCTTCAATCATGGTATTGAGCAGATTTGAGACCACCTGATAAGTGCGATTGGCCGAGTGACTCTGATAGCTTAATTCATAAACATTACTTTTAGCTTCCCAACGCTTACCGCTACCACCACCGGTTATAGTAATGGCACTGGCCAGGCGCTCGACAATGTCTTCTCTGTCTGCCGCTGTTTTAGCCTCCAGATCCATATCGGTTTCTCTTACCACTGACATTAAATTATCCCGGCTCAGTAAAAAACGCGTCATCACCTGCAGTTCATCATTAGTATCCGTTTCCGGTGCCAGGCCTTTTAATAACGGCTTCAGCACAGAGGAGGTATCTATATAAACCACGGCATTGGCGCTAAACTGGTCAGGCATAGAAAAGACAAATGACCAGCCAGCAATGGCTGCCAACCAGGTGACAACAAGAGCAGACCAGCGATAACGCCACATACCGTGCAAATACCCATAAATCTGGGTTAATTGTTCATTCATTAAAATTTAAATCCGAGTAAAAGTACACTATCAAAGGCAAGCACAAAGAACACATTGAGACTTAACTTAACATGACACTAAACATACATAATTTGTGTTGAATTATAGTTCATCTCTACCATAAAACACTGTTATCACGGTCACAGAATACAACAATAACAGCACACAACTTTGTCCGTCGCTTTTTTTTACACTCACAATGAGCCTGTAAAGCGTTGATTTATATAGATTTCACTTTCAAAACATGAAATTTTTGTCATAATTACAACAGCAACCATCTTTTAACTGTCACAATACATTACAATCACAAGCGTAATGTAAATAATATTACATGCAAGCTCAATAAAAACAACATCTTACAATATTGGCACACGGATTGCATTATCACAGTCAAGACCCTTCATTGATAAAAAAATGAAAGAAAAACTGAAATACAAATTGACTAAACGATTATTTAACAAATCAAGGAACACAACCATGAACAACCTTAAAAAATTACTACTTACCACTGCTTTATGCGCCTTAACCAGTGTTGCTTCAGCTTCTCCTCTTATTGGCACTATCAATATTGGCGGTTCAAGCATAGTTGAAAATGATGGTATTAACTCAACCGGTATCACCTTTACTGGCGGTTCTGTCAATAGTTTCCCTGCACCAACAGGTGATTTCGCCGGTCTTGGCGGCATCGACACCGCGGGCAACGGTGGTGGCCAATTGGCTTTAACAAGCTTTCTGTACACTGATATCCCGGAAAAAACCATCTGGTCTATTGACGTAGGCAATGACAGCACGATTGATTACAGCTTTACCCTAACCAGTGTAGCTATTGTAAGTGGTGACTCATCTGGCTTCTCTTTACTGACACTGTCTGGTACCGGCTACTTTACAGATATAGATGGCGAGAAAACATACGGTAAATGGGGCTTTAGCCAAAGTGGCGCCAGCTTCTCAAGCGAAAGTGTTCCTGAGCCTGCCATTGCACTGTTGCTTGGCACTGGTTTATTAGGTTTTGGTTTTGCTCGCAGAGCTCGTAAGTCTGCTTAATTAATCTTCTCGGTTAATTAAAAAACCGCACTCAATAGTGCGGTTTTTTTTCGCCTGTAAAAAATTTACTCTAAAGATAAACAGCTCATGACCCACTGAAAGCAGATAGACAAAATGAATGCAAATAAAACCTAATAAATACTATCTCTTTTTCCGGTATGCTTAGCAGGAACCCATGCTTTAGATGGGCATTGCTCTTGAAGCTGGTTAGCCGATATCCGTGATTTTTCAGCTTGTGCTGTATTATTTAAGTGAGACAGGCATTACCGCGAAGAAGCACGGGTACAGGAAAAGGCCTTCCGTAAATAAACGCGAATAAACGTCAATAACAAATTTAGCTGGTTTTTAATTTACGCCTATTTTCACACCAGGAACATTTGTCGCTTCGCTCGGGACGTTATTTGAAGAAGCCTCTCAAATAGCGTTGTGACTTCAACGCTAACCGCAACGGGGCAGTGGGCATTAAAACTTATTTCATTAATTGCTCAGCCTGTTCACGACCTTCAAAGGACTGTTTACTATTAAGCAGCTCGGCAAGAATCTCTCGTCCTTTTTTATCTTCACCGGTCTTCATTAAAGCTACAGCATAGTGGTAACGAACGGCCGGCACCTTTGGCAGACTTTTCATTACCTTTTGCAATATACGCAGGCCTTTTTCTGCCTGCCCCTGTTGCACCAGTATCCAGCCATAAGTGTCCTGAACACCGCTGTCTTCCGGTTTTGCTTTATAAGCTTTCTCAGCAAAAGAAATCGCACGGGCATCATTTTCTAATGAATACAACCAGGCAAGATTGTTAATAGCAATGATATTCTCCGGCTGTTTTGCATAGACCGATTCAAACGCCTGAATGGCTTCTTTATTATCACCATTGGTTAAATAGGCATTACCCAAAAACTGACGTGCACGAATATCTCCGGCATTGTTACTTAACCACTGCTTGAGCACATTGATTGCCTGCTGGTTTTTAGATAATTGAGTGAAAGCTACCGAAGATTTAATCGCTGTCTCAGAATCTGGCTTAATGGATAGTGCTTTTTGATAATAGTCACTGGCCTGTGCATATTTTTTTGCGGAGATGGCAATATCGCCACCCAGATCATAAGCCATAAACAGCTCCGGCTGCATTTTTATCACTTTTTCAATATGCTGTAGCGCCTGAGTATAGCTTTTTGTCATTAGATCAACACTGGCAAGCACCAGCAGCGCAGGCACGTAATACGGTTCTTTTACTAATGCCAGGTCAAGTTGACGACGCGCATCATCCGGTTGCTGAAGGTTTAAATACGTTTCACCCAGCAAAGTTCGAGCAAGCACCGATTCAGGCATACGTGTTACCAACTCGATTAATGGTGAAACCGCTTCATTGTATCGCTCCTGGCGTATCAGCATTTTACTCTTGAGGAACAACAGTCCGGTATCGTTTGCCGCGATTGCTGTAGCCTCTTTGAGCAGTGACTCAACTTTATCGAACTTGCTTTCTCGCAAATAATATTCAGCAAGCACCTTTCTGGAACGCAATTCCGCCGGTGCCATCTGGTTAGCTTTCTCCAGCCACCTCACCATGGACTCAAAATCTTTTTTCTGTTCAGACAAACGTGCAAGCGCCAGTAGCGGATCAATAGCAGCCGTATCATTTTTTATCAAACTTTTATACAGTTTTTCAGCTGTTGCTATATTGCCACCGGCCTCCTCCAGTGCAGCCAATAACATTGTTGCCAGTGGGTCACTCGGCGCTATCTCCAACGCTTTATTGAAATATTTTCTGGCTTCCACACTATCACCACTGGCCGCAAAAACATTACCCGTCATTGACAGCACAGCCACGTTCTGCGGCGATCGAGATAAAATATTTAACGCCACATTAATCGCTTCATCAAAGCGTTTTGCTCTCAGGTAAGCCGTCACCAGTAACATTTCCGCCTGATTTTTATTGCCACCCTCTTCTATCGTTGCATTAAGCCGTTTAATGGCTTTTTCGGTTTCGCCCGCTGAAATATACGCTTTCGCCAGTTCATTTTTTATCGCCTGACTTTCTGGCTCTACCTGTAAGGCTTTTTTCAAGCCGGCTATTCCTGATTCTGTATCACCAGCCTGTAGCTGTGAAAGACTGACCAATGCCAGTAATTCAGCATCCGTGCCATCAGCCAGCAAACCCGAGCTTAATGTCGATTGTGCATCATCGTATTGGCCAAGCAACATATAAGTTCGGCCAAGCAATTTACGCGCACCTGTATTATCAGGGCTCTGCTGCAGATATTTAGCAATATAATATGCCGCCTGCTCATAATCTTTTTGCGCAAAATTAACGGTACCAAACAATAACTGGGTACGTGCATGATCAGGAGCCACTTTCAGAACACTCAATAGTCGCTTTTCCGCACGCTCATAATTCTTTGTCTCAAAATCAAGCATAGCGCCAAGGTAATTGACTTCAGGATCATTTGGGTTCTGCTTAAACAAAGGCGCCAGGATTTTATCTGCCATGTCCATATTCCTGACGATGATTTCTACTCTGGCAAGTCCGATTCTTGCCTGTCTACCATTAAAGGTAACCAGCTTTTCAGGCTCTTGCGATATTATGTTATTGAAATCTGATCTTGCCTCATCATATTTTTTATTTTGCAAAAAATACACTGCGCGCAATATTAAAAACTCTGCATTATTCTCGTATAGTGAAAATGCTTTTTTTAACTGGGAGACAACAGCCTCGGTATTACCCTGTGACAGCTCAAGCTGAACATCGGTTTTTAACACATGAAAAGCTTTGGCATCTAACTCTTTAGCCCTTTTAATCGAGGTCTTTGCCAGGCCGGCATAACCTGAAGCGGCTTCAGCAAATGCCCTCAAGCCATACAGGTCGGCCTGTACGTTTTTACTGTAACTGTCTTTAATTTCTATGCCATCCAGTACTTTTTGAAACTGACGACCATAAATCAAGGCACTCATTAAGCCAACTCTGGATTTGCCTTCATCCCAGCCCGCCTCTTCGGCCTTTCTGAATTCTTTTGCTGCAAAATCCATATCACCAATAGTAAGATAGAGCTGGCCTAACAAATATCTGGCCTCGGCATTTTTCGGATTAGCCTGCAGTGCATTTTTTAATTCCAGACTGGCGGCTCTTAGCTGCTGGGCTGCAATATATTGAGTCGCAGCTTGAACCGATTCCTGATCATTAACTTCGCCACTGCAGGCTACCAGTAACAACACTGAAAAAATAAAAATTACTTTTCGCTTTATTATATTATTCATATACTTCGACTTTTCATTTTATAAAATTAGTTGTTTTAGCAAAAAAACTGTACCACAACCGGTGTTTTATGCTGTTCTTTACCTTCTCATTGGATAACGCTCATTGTTGCCAGTGGCGTTTGTATATCACTGATAACATCTGCCATCGCCTGTCTCGCCTGATAGATATCATTCTTTATATCGATCGAAACTGCAATCATATAGGCCTGCGGCTGTGCCTTCAGTATACCTTTTAATTGCAACACTTTAGCTTCATATTTATTGATTGTCACCTGCCCGCCCACATTGTACCAGTACCAGATTAAACGCTTCTGATTCTGGCGGTTATCCAGCACCTGCTCCAGCACAGGATGGCGAGCCGACTGTCGTACTTCAGGGTGCGCATAACGCGGCTTCCATCTTTTTGCATTGCTAATACGGTTCAGCTCATTGATTACTTCCACACCTTGTTTCTGCACCGGATAATAAGCCATGAACAGACTGACATTATCGCCATGCACCCGGTGAACAGACTTTTTATATATCGCACCAGGATAGTGTGGTTGCCAGTCATCAACTATGGCCAGCGATTCTGACCAGCCCTTCGTGTTATCCGGCAAAACAAGATTAATGCTACCTACTGAAGTTTGTTGAATATTTTGCTGATAAATCACAGCAGGCCCCATGAACAATATCAACAGACATAAGGCAGACACATAGAAATAACGCAAACTACCCGCTTTGCATGCGGCAACAGAATTAACCATATTGGCCTGCATATCTGTAGCAGCAAGACCACCCGGTTTATAGTAGCGCACATCAAGCAATAGCATAATGGCCATCAGGCCGCCAAATAAATACCAGCCCAGCATTAAATGATCCGCCACCAGTGGGTGCTGCATCTCGGTAGCGTAACCCAGGTAAACAACAATAAACACCCGCAAAAAATTCGTTAGTATGGCAGCAGCAGCAGCAGCAGCAACCACCGCAATCCTGGCGCCAAAGCTGATGTAGTTCATATAGGCATACAGCGAGCCAAGGGTTAATGCCGCCAGTAAATAACGCAAGCCGCTGCATGCCTCCTCAATAGAAAACACGCCACCAGGCACGATAATCAGGCTTCCTTCCTGGTGCGCTGGCATATTAATCAAACGTGCCCCCCAGAAAACCACGTCAGCGGTGATACTCTGTAACAACGGTGACAATGGAAACCATACCGGTACAGCAAAACCAAGAAATAAAATGGGAAATGCCAGCAACTTGATCATTTCGTGGCCCAGCACCGACCAGACCAGCGTCAACAGAATTAACAGCAGAGCTGCCGCCTGCACCACCTCAACATCAACCAGTGTGGCAATCAGCCAGATCAATACCGATATAAGCAATAACGGCAGTGCCGCATAAGTCGGGCAGGGAGTAATTTTTTTCAGTTTGTGTCGATTAATAAAAATCAAATAAAGACTGATGGCAAACACCAGATAACCGTGTGCATATTCACCAACACTTATTTCACTCCATATATCATTAAGATACACAACGGTCTGCTGATACAAAACCAGGGTCAACAGAACCAGGGTACCAACAATTACATAAGCCAGGGAGGAGCTCGATAAATTTTTTACGCTCAATGTATTAATCAACAGCTAACCCTGTCATGCTTTACCCGGATCCGGCAGACCCAGTTTTTTGACCAGTTGATACAATGAAGGACGGCTGATACCCATGGCTTCGGCTGCATGCGTTACATTGTTGTCATAGATGGCCAGCGCCCGCTGGATAACGTCCCGTTCGACCTGCTCTCTTGCCTCACGCAAATCAAGCAGCTGCATTGACTCCATATTTTCATCGAAACCCATATCTACGGGTGTTATGCGATTACCGTCAGCCAGCACAACCGCACGTTTAATCCGGTTCTCCAGCTCACGTACATTGCCCGGCCAGTCATAAGAATCCAGTTTAATCCGTGCAGACTCGCTAAACCCTCGAAAATTGCGGCCATTCTTTTCACTGAAGCTGTCCAGAAAAGTTTGTGCCAGCAGTATGGCATCCCCCTCACGCTCGCGTAACGCAGGGATATCAATAACAATTTCACTGATTCGGTAAAACAGATCTTCACGAAATTCACCGGTCTGAATTAACTGGTCCAGTTTGCGGTGCGTGGCACAGACAATACGAACGTCCACCTCGATTGAACTTCGTCCACCAAGACGCTCAACCACTCTTTCCTGCAGGAAGCGCAACATTTTTGCCTGCAACGGCATCGGCATATCACCAATCTCATCAAGAAAAAGCGTACCGCCACTGGCGGTCTCAATTTTACCCTTGGTCTGGCTGACCGCGCCGGTAAAAGCCCCTTTTTCATAGCCAAAGAGCTCACTCTCAAGCAGATTATCGGGTATTGCGGCACAGTTTAAAGCCACGAAAGGTTTCTTTTTTCTTGGACTTAAATTATGTAATGCGCGTGCAATTAACTCCTTACCGGTACCACTTTCACCTAATACCAGAGAGGTAGCTTCCGATGGCCCCACTCTTTCAACCAGCCGGCACACCGCCAGTATCTGCTGGCTGGCACCGATAACCCCATCCAGCACTGAGTTATTGCCATTCGCGACCAGCTGCCTGTTCTCTTCCTCTATTTCATACAGCTGATAGGCGCGATCCACAATCAAAGACAGCACCTCGGGTTCTATCGGTTTCTGGTAAAAATCATAAGCGCCCAGTGATATAGCCCGCAGCGCACTTTCACGATCATCGTTACCGGTCACCACAATAACTTTGGTGTGCGGTGCCAGTTTTAAAATATCCTGCAAGGCGGCAAAACCTTCGCTGGCATTTGCCGGATCCGGCGGCAAACCAAGATCCAGTGTTACCACCGGTGCTTTGTTTTTTTTCAGCTGCTCAAGTGCGCTAACTCTGTCTCCGGCAAGCAGCACCTGATAGCCATCGAATGACCATTTAAGCTGTTTTTGAATTCCCGGATTGTCCTCTATAACCAGCAGTGGCTTTAATGTATGATCAACCATAAGCTTATTCATAGTTCCTTTGTAAATTACTTCGTTTTTTATTATTTATCACCACTTTCATCGACAGATTTATTCAATGGAATGTGTAATGTAATTATAGACCCTTTTCCAACTTTACTTAGCACTAAAATATCACCACCCAGCTGGCGCATAAATTCACGGCTTTCATACATGCCGATACCCATGCCTGCATTACCCTTGGTGGTATCAAAGGCTTTAAACAAACGATGACGGATGAAACCCTCATCCATACCGTGACCACTGTCTTTTATTTCAATCAGGTAAAAACCGGCACTTTCAGACAGGCTTATAATAATTTCACCTGTATCATCGGTTGCCTGCTGTGCATTATCAATTAAATGCGCCAGCACATTACTTAAACGCGATTTATCAAGTGAGACAATCGCTGCGCTTAACCCTGACTCATACTGCGGCACAGGCAGGCTCTGTTGTTTTGCTGCAATAACCTGTTGAATAATTTCGCTTAAATTGACGTCGACCCTCTTTTCACCCAGTGCTCTTTTGTTCCGTAACTGCTCCAGTAAACGATTAATATCACCGGCCGCATGTTCAACCGTTTCAAAAGCATCCATCACAAATTCCGGGTTGCTACTGAATTTTTTAGCGTTTAAAGCGACCAGGTTTAACTCTGCAGCTATATTTTTCAAATCATGAACCATATAAGCTGAAAGTCGGGTAAACACCTCAAACTGCTTGGATTCCGCAAGTTGCGCCGAGGTCATCCACACCATTAAATAACTGGATATCTGTTTTGCCGCTGTTTTTAACAGATCACGATCCTCCCAGTTAATCGTGCGTAGCAATAACGGGTTTGCCAGCACCACAAAACCAAGCAGTTTATCGGCGCCCTGTAACGGCACAATCAGCCAGGGGTGCTCCATTTCCGTTAGCCACTGTGGCAGGCTTAAACCTTCATACTCCTCCACGTGACTTTCCATCTCATGTAAATTAATAACAAATCCCTTTTTCGAAAGAAAAAGTATGAGCGACTCATCCGCCGCTAAAACTTCTTCATAATGCCTGCTATGCCAGACCCCGATATTTCGATACTGCTGCTTGTCATCACACAACCAGAGCGAACCGGCACGCGCATCAACAATATCTGCCATCGCTTCAATGGCGGTACGATAATGGCTGTTGGCATCGCCACTCTCCACCAGATCTTCCGTCAAACGTAGCCATTCAAGCCGGTAATCGTATTTGTTCTTATAAAAATGCTTGCCGAGAAAGACTTTTATCTGCGCCCGCAATCTTACTGATGAGACCAATACAAATAAAAACACCACCGCTAGAGAAATAAACATGACCTGGCCAAACTGACCCCAGCTACCGCCGAACTCACGGATGTAATAACCGGCACCGGCCATCGCCAGCAAATACAAGCCACCGGCAAAAATAGCCGTTGTATTTAAAACAATCTCCCTGGAAACAAAAACATTCAATGACCAGTTTTTATTTCGGGCAGAGGAAATAACCAGTAGAGGTACGGCAACAAAATGCACGATGCCACGTGCATCCCACAAACTCTGGTCAATATTGCGAAACAGCAAGGCGTCTGAATACAAATAAAAATCAAAGGCAAAGATGCCGCCAACGCCTAAAAACAGATATTTGGTCGCCCAGCGAAAGCGGGCGGAGGTATTACGATACAATTGCTCGATGATTGCCAGGCCAGCCAATGCTAATAAAACATTGCCGGTTATCCCCAATACAAACTGGCCCGGCAAAGAAAATACCTTTGCCAGCAGTTCATTGATTAAAAACAAACTGGCCAGGCCCACACTTAAAAACAGTGCATTACGCGAGAACCGTTGAAAACTACGGCTTTGCTTTACGTCAGGTAAAGCAACATCAAACAGTTTCAGTAAAAAAACATACCAGGCGATATAGCGAATAATTTCAAATACCTGGTATAGCAGCAAATACGATTCATCATGAAGTGAAATTTGTACCGCAATAATTGACCAGACCGCGCTAACAGCAATGGTAATGAACAGCAGCTTTCCCTGCAGACTTTCACGCCAGCTGAACAACAGCAAAACAGCAAAAAAACCATAGGCGATAGTTGCCGCCGTATAACCATAAAAGCCCAAATTCATCGACGGCATCCTGTCGTTTTAAACCCTTTTAACATGTAAATGACATTTTCATTAATTTTTACCCGATACTTTCATCGCCAGATAACAAGCCACTAAAACTTCAACCATCATTTAAACAGACGGTAACAACTGTCATAAAATATTACAAATACATTTTAGATAAAGCAGCTGAATTCCATGAAAACACTTATAAGTCATTGTTTATATATCAAACAACTTATTCTTGTTCTAAGTTTGCCTGGCCGTTATCATCGCTCACCATGTTACGGACAAAACAAAGCATTATAAAGTCAGAATAATTTACACTCTGGCTCACTTTTGAATATTTTACCTGCTAATTTGCAGCACCGAACTCACTTGGAAAACATAAACTATTGATTAATATAGTTATTAAAAATATGGCACATTACTTGTATATAGTAAAGCATAACGATTACAAACAGGAGTCATCACCATGAAATTACACTCAAGAAAACTATACTTAGCCGCTGCCATTGCAGGCATCTGCTTTGCACAAACAGCTTCAGCCGTTATTATTAATGACAACTATGTAGGCGCTGATGGCGGCTCATACGGCGACGTTGTAGGTAACGTAAATAACTTCCAGATCAACTATATGGATGTTTCCATCAGCGGCAATATTTTATCCGTCAGCATTGACACCACTTTTGGTGGCAAAGGTGATGACGGTTTGTTTGCCTCATATACGAACACCCCACTAAGCGGCAGCAAAGGCATTGGCTACGGCGACCTGTTCTTAAGCAGCAGCTGGAATCCTTATGGTACAGCACCCTATGCCAATGACGATGCCAGTAATGGCACCACATGGACGTATGGCTTTTCTCTGGATGACCGCTGGGCCGTAGAAAATCAAACCAATAATGGTACATTGTACAGCCTGAATTCAGGCAACAATCTAATCGATACCTATTTATCCGATGACTTCCTTTCCAGCGGCACAGGTAGTTACCGTAATGGCCAGGAAATTGCGGTTAACACCGGTTCCGGTGATGTTACCAGTGTTGGTAGTGGCACCTGGGATACCACTGCCAACAAAGTTAACTTCGAAATCGATTTAACCGGCACCGCACTGGCCGGAAGCAGCACCATTGCTTTGAGCTGGGGCATGACCTGCGCCAATGATGTTATCGAAGGTCAGTATAGCGTCCCCGAACCTGCCATGCTTGGTCTTCTTGCTCTTGGCCTGGTTGGCATAGGTATCAGCAGACGCAAAAAAGCCTGATCGAAACACTTAAATCAAGCACATTAAAAAAGCCCCTCCTGATGAGGGGCTTTTTAGTTTAATCATTGCTTTGATCATAGAAACAGCTACAAACTAAAGAACTGGAAACTGCCAGCCGTTAAAACTCTGTGATCACTTCTTTGGAATACAAGCTTTCACGCCCTTCAGTATCAACCGTCGTTACCACAGAATAATACCTACCTGAGGCAAAGCCATCAAAGACAAATTTTCCTTTTGCCGGATCGACTGGATCAATATCCACCCGGGTTTGATAGTCACCCGCAACCGTTCCGTAATAAACACGATAAGCAGCGATGTCTGACAATGATAAACCTGTACCATCTTCCCTGAGAGAGGGGGCCAACCAGCTTATCTATCCCGACACTGGATCCGGAAGAGGCGTTGCAGCAGTATCACCGCCGCTACTGCAACCAATCAACGACAGACTCAGAAGAATGGCTGGCAATATTTTCATGTTTATTACTTTCATGTCTCGAGCAGTCATCACTAACCTCATCATTAAATCACAAGAACGCAAATCAGTATTTAAGCCAATAATCACATACCCTGATTATAAGCATAATAAAGACATTATGGAGTAAATAATGTTAAATACCGCCCAAAATCCTCAATTCCAACTGATACGACATTACTGTTAATACTATTTGTTAAACAGCTATATTGTTTATCTATTTGCGACAAGCATTAACCGTAGCGCGCCAATATTGAACGTATAGTCAGCACAACCAGTATTTATTGCGCACCCTTGCCCAGCATAACCACTTCCGCAGTCTGTAACAGTATGAGCAAATCGAGCAGAACACTGTAATTTTTTACGTAATACAGGTCATATTGTAATTTTTCAATGCTGTCTTCGACCGTATCTCCGTAGGAGTAACACACCTGCGCCCAACCGGTCAGACCCGGCTTAACCCGGTGGCGCTCATCATAATATGGAATCGCTTTTGCCAGCTTGCCAACAAATTCAGGTCGCTCAGGTCGCGGCCCGACAAAACTCATATCACCTTTCAGCACATTAAATAACTGCGGTAATTCATCAAGACGTCCCTTACGAATGATTCTGCCAACCCGGGTAATACGTGAGTCATTCTTCGAAGCCCAACGGGCTACACCGTCAACCTCAGCATTAATCACCATACTGCGAAATTTGTATATCTCAAAGGGCTGACCATCCTGTTTAACACGCGTCTGGTGATATAAAACACCACCACGAAAGCCACTTTCAACAAATATTGCCAAGCTAACCAGTACCGATAACGGCAACGCCACCGGCAATAAAACCAGAACCACAAGCAGATCAACTATACGTTTGACGATTCGCCCGAGCGCACCCGCCTGAAAGCCCTCAGATAGATACAACCAGCTGGGATTCAATATATCCAGCCTGATTTTTCCCGCCCGGCGCTCAAAAAAAGTAACCAGATCAACAATATTGACACCGCTCATTTTACAATCGATAAGCTCTTTTGTAGGAAAGCCACCAGAGCGACGGTCATCAACAGCAATCACAATCTCATCAATATCCAGGTCTTCAACATAACGAATCAATGGCTTGTCCAAAACCAGCGAATCCTCATTCGGGTGATTTTTATCACTGCCCGTTGCCACATAAGTCACAATATTTAACCCCGACAACTCACCCGTTTTTATTGCCTCACGAATTAAATCCGCTTTTTCGCCAGCACCAAGCACCAGTATGCGTGACCACATATCACGCTCTTTAACCACTTTTCTGAAAAGCAGACGAACAACTGAAATTAACAGAAAACTGAATAAAACCGCCAGAAAAAGAACACCACGCCCCATAAAAAACAGCGGCACAAAATAAAAGCCAACGCCCAGTGGTATCAGTCCCAGCAATAAACCACTGGCTATCCTCAGCACCAGCATATTAATAAAACGCCCACTCTGGCGCTGGTATACACCAAAAGCAATCAGACTGAACTGCATTATCACGGCAAATAAAACAGCTTTTGGCAGAAACTCACCAAAATCCCGATGCCAGTCTTCCATCCAGAATCGAACTTCCAGAGACAGATACAAAGACAGTATCAGCACCAGAAACTCTATCACCGCCAGAGACAAAAACTCAGTAGGAATATAATATCGTGACAACTTTGCTGAATGTCGAAAAAAACTAACGGTACTCATAGTGGAAAACAAACATATCCCGAAAAAATAAAAAGCCGTAAAACTTTATGTTTACGGCTAAACAGTAGTAATACAGTTAATTCTAGCACTTGGAGAAAATTTAACCAGCATCACTCACATTAAAGTTATTGTAATTCAATGTTACTGATTTCAAATTCCACTGCTTTTTCTAGATTAACAGCAAACAATTTCATCTCGGCAATTTCAGATAAATTTATATTTCGTTTTTCTGCAGCATTCTTTATATCTATCAGCGCCACTTTTATTTTATTAACACCATAATGAACAGAAATACGTTTATTGTAACGGTCGGTATACTCCTGGTTGTGAGCCGAATCATTTACTCTCAGCACAACATCCACATCATCATGCTGTGAAGAAAACAACGAAAAACATAAATACCGGTAATTTGACCAGTCGCCCGCAGTCTCAACAAGACCGAACCCGGGATAGCGTCCAGATTCAAATACAATCCGGTAAAACTTATCCGCCCCGCCATGAAAAACTGCAGCACCGCCTGTTACTTCGGCTTTATTAAAAAACAAAAAACTGTCAGACCAGCTTTTGTCGAATTCAAGCAGCACAGGAAACGCATTGTTTCGCTGATAATAATGCCAGCTTAACTGCAACAACGAATGCACCCCGAAGAATAAAAAACCGGCAGCAAACAGAAGCGAAATTGCTGCAGCCTTATTGAAGGATGAGCTTTTAATCTGCCGCCTGAATTCAAGCAGAGCAATACCGGACAACAGGCCAAAAAAATCTTTAGACCAATCCTGCAGACTCATTTCCCTGCCAACAAAAAACTGCAGAACCTCTACTGACAAGCCAATAAACAAACCGCTAACAATTGTTATTATATACAACCGATACCGGTGCAACGCAGGCAGGCTAATGCTTAACCGCGAAAAAACAAAGATGGAAATATAGATAAAAACGAGAGCATGCGCACTATTAAGTGCCTCGTACCACCACAGGCTGCTGACCGACACAGGCATAAACATCAGCGCAATAAGCAGAAAAAACAGTATGTTTTTGCTCACCGCAGACACAATAAGGGCTTATACTCGCCAGAGAAAAGTTAACAGAACAGCAATAACATCCACCTTGAGCATTAACAAATAGCGTTATTGATCGCTATTAAGGTCACTGTTAAACGGCCATTATATTTTTGATACCACCAACATACTCGCCAAGCGCACGCCTTGCCACGGGGGTTAACAAGCCTTCTTTATGCAGCTCCACAATAACGTGCAAAGCATCACCGCCAAGAAGTTTATGTTTATTTTTCAAACCCGCCTGCAGAAACAGGCGATGACAGATCAGGTTAATTCGACGCGGAATCCCCGCACTGAATTTATAAATCAGGCTATAGGCTTCTTCTGAAATCTCAGGATCATTGCTCCAGCCGACACAATGCAAGCGGTGTTTAATATAATCGACAGTCTGCTCCGGAGTTAACGGCTTCAACTGAGCGGCCGCAATCAGGCGTTGATGCAACTGTTCCATTCCCGGCGTCCTGACAATATCCATTAGCGGCTCCTGCCCCACCAGAAAAACCTGCAACATCAATTTAGTGTTGTGTTGTAAATTAGACAATAATCGCAACTCTTCCAGCGAATCAGCCGACAAGCCCTGTGCCTCATCAACAATCAGAATGACACGACGCCCTTCCTCTGACTGCTTTCGCAAAAAAGATTTAAGTTCGAGCGTTGCATCATTCGATGGCGACAGTGAAAAAGCATCCACAACCATTTCGACCAGACAACCGGAATCAATCTGCACATTTGTTACTACGCCGACACGCACGTAATCCTGATCTATTTCAGAAATAAGTGATGCGATCAAGGTTGTCTTACCGGTACCGGGCGCACCCGTTATGGCAACAATGCCTTCACCTTCATTAATCGCGTATTTTAAATAAGACTTGGCATCATCATAAGTTTGATGACCAAATGAAAATCGATAATCAGGACTTAACCGGAATGGCTGCCCTTCAAGATTGTAAACTGATTTGTAAATATCCAGCATTGTTTATACCTCTCGGCCAATGCCCGAGACAGCGAACCCCAGTTATATATGTTAAAACATTTGGCAAACATATATACAAATGCCATAGAGACTACTGCCTCACTGCCAACAGCAGCGAATTTTACCATAAATATATTTATTGCCATGCGGCTTTTTCTTAAGCCATTGGCGCCAGACTAAACAGCGCAATAACAAATATTGATAAAAATAAAACAACCATGGATAACTTTTTCGTATCCTCATGTTTTTCAATTTTATTTGAATTTTGTTCCATATCAGACCCCTCCGGTCAACCATAAAATTAAAAATAAAATTTCAGCTACGACTAAATCACAATCGTAAATTCTACCCTCCCGTAAAAATTAATCTCTGCACTACATCACACTTTTAATGCTTCAATAAACTTTTGTGGTAACTGTTAATAGCACTATCCATGCCAATTATTTTAAATGCTTGTTATCCTTTAATAAATTCAAAATCACCTCATATATACACACCAAAAAACAGACAAAACTGTAATATTTGCCGACAGCGTTTAAGGCGTTTTTTACACAAAATGAGTGAATCGCATGAGCTTTTAGCGTTTTTGATCGATTTTCGAGCAATATATTCACTATTATCCAGTAAATCGTAAAAAATACCGACAATAAATCGAAGAGACCGGCTCTAACGCTTGTTAAGCTGACTTAACTCTTGAACGATTAATATTTTTTGTTTGAATAAACAATTTATCGCAAATAAATAACGCCTTGCCTGATAAACTACCGCCTGATCTCATGCTAGAATAAACGCTTTAGTTAAACCTGTCTTTTTAACATCTGCGCCCGTAGCTCAGCTGGATAGAGTGTTGGCCTCCGAAGCCAAAGGTCGCTGGTTCGATTCCAGTCGGGCGCACCATCTTTCATAAAATCAATTATTTAGAGCCTGGAAAAGCTAATTCAACGCAGCTTTTTCTCTCAAACTCAGCCTGAAGCCTACACTCACTTTTTCATAAGCATTCAATACAATATGAGTACAGGCTCAGCGCCCAAAAACAGGGGTGGAAATAGGCTGTGCCCATATGGTGCCCACGGGCTTTTTAAGGAGAGATAAATCTTCTAAAAGAGGTCGAAATTTGAGTGTAGGCTCAAACTTACTATTACCTAGTCTTTGCGCTCGAAAGTTGGTTGATCATAGCCACTATAGTCAATCACCTCATCATCAAAATGAGCTGGGCGATCTTCTTTTCGTTGCCGGATTGTTTTACCAAATATCTTCAAATGTATCTCATCCATAAAAGTGGCCAATTCAACATTAGAAACCAGACCCATAACCACACCCGCATGCATAAATCCCTCTAAACGATGCCGCTCTGTTGGTGAAACCTTATATCCATCCTTTGACGCCTGAAAGATACACCTTAGCCGATTATCAATCTGCCCCAGATACTTTTCTT
>JAJRUQ010000185.1 GCA_024277705.1 Gammaproteobacteria bacterium | reverse complement strand
CGATAAAGAATGGCAAACTGTACCAGTAATACATCCAGTTTGCTTACGTCATTGCCCAGCGCCTGTAATGCGGCTTTTACCCGCGGAATATAACCATGATGGTCGGCACCCCAGATATCAATTACACGCTCAAAGCCACGATCCAGTTTATCCATGTGATAGGCGATATCAGAAGCAAAGTAAGTGCTCTGTCCGTTATCACGAACCACAACCCGGTCTTTTTCATCACCAAACTCGGTAGACTTAAACCACAATGCCCCGTCTTTTTTATAGATGTGGCCAGCATTCTGTAAGCGTTCAATTGCCTGCTTAATTAAACCTTTGCCCGCCAGACTGCGTTCAGAAAACCATTCATCAAATTCAACGCCAAATTCTTTCAGGTCTTGCTGAATATCATCAATAATGATATTTAATCCCAGATCAAATACCTGGCGGTAAGACTCTTCACTTAAGAGAGTTTTTGCACGTGCGATCAGAGCGTCAATATGAACTTCTTTATCGCCACCATCCGGTTCGTCTGCCGGAATGTCCTCAAATACCGCTTGCTGCGGATGCATTAAGTTTTTATCGTGCTGGGCAAATAGTCTTTCCGCAATGTCTTTAACGTATTCACCTTTATATGCGTTGCTGGGAAAAGTAAGAGACACGCCACAGTGTTCTAAATAACGTAGCCAGACACTGGTGCACAAAATGTCCATCTGGCGACCCGCATCATTTACATAATATTCGCAATGGACATTAAAGCCGACTGCAGATAATAGTGAAGCAACGGTGGCACCATATGCTGCACCGCGGCCATGCCCTACGTGCAGAGGGCCGGTTGGATTTGCCGATACAAATTCAATCTGTATTTTTCGACCGCCACCGATATTGCTCAGGCCATAGGTTTCTGCCTGCGTGTTAATGGTGTTAACAACGGAAAGAGTGTTGCTATGTTTTACAAAGAAATTAATAAATCCGGGGCCGGCAATCTCAACTTTTTCCAGATCATTGTTATCCGGTAACGCATCAATTAACAGCTGGGCCAGTTCGCGCGGATTTTTTGCTGCGGGCTTTGCCAGCATCATTGCCAGATTACAGGCAAAGTCTCCGTGTGAGGGGTCTTTGGTGCGGCTGAGTTGAATTTCAGGTGAAACGTCGGAGGCGATAACAGCGCTAGTTTTCAGGCTACTGAGTGCCTGAGTTAACAGGGTCTGGATAGTATTTTTCAATTTGCTGGCCGGTATTAAATCAGATGGCGAATTTTACATGTAGAAGGCAGGGGTTACCAGCTAACAGAGCTTATTTTATCGCGGTTGATGCAGGCCGCCTCTGCTATGGCTCAAATTTCTGCCAGTACCTGCTCTGTCATTAAAATGGTCTGCCCCAGATAGCCCGTGCCGAATAAATTAAGGTGGTTTAAAATATGGTACAGGTTGTAAAAGGTTTTTCTTACCTTAAAACCCTCATCCAGTGGCCAGGCTTCATTGTAGGCTGCATAAAACCGGCTATTAAAGCCACCGAACAGATGTGTCATGGCAATATCGGTTTCACGATCCCCATAATAAAATGCCGGGTCGAAGATGACCGGGGTTCCATCAGCCAGGCCAGCTGCATTTCCACCCCATAAATCACCATGTAACATGGATACCTCAGGGGTGTAATGATCGAATAAGCAATCGAAATCACTTAGTAATCGGTCAGTTAAGGGGAAAAGAGATGAGGCGTAACCATTTTTTTCAGCCAGCTTAAGCTGTGGCAGCAGACGATTCTCACGCCAGAAATCAGTCCAGCAGGCTTGCCGGGTGTTTTTCTGTGGCGTTGAACCAATGGTATTATTTCTGAGCCAGCCATATTGCGGGTTACTGACCCGGTGCATATCAGCCATCTGTTGAGCGAATATGACAGCATCGGCCTGCCCGCACAGCGGCAGAAACTCCAGAACCAGAAATGCCTGTGTATCGGTTTGTCCGCTGCAGATGGGGCGAGGAACCCGGATGGGGCTCAGGCGCGACATTTCATCCAGAGACTGGGCTTCAGTTTCAAACATATCACCATGCTGCAGACTATTGAGCTTTACAAAATATTGCCTGACTCCATCGCCAACACAAAATGCATCATTAATACAGCCGCCGCTCATTGAGTTATGAGTGGTTATTTCAAAGGCCTGTTGTGTATGCAGGCTTATCTGTTGTGCTAGATGTTGCCACAGACTCATGCGGATTAACCCCTTAGGTGTTAGCATGAGAAGCCTACTAGAAGCTACGAAGAAGTAAATATGTCCAGTCCCCCTTCCTATGAAGAAATACATAACGTGATTCATGCATTTTATGAAAAACTCATGCAGCACCCTGATCTGGCGCATTTCTTTAAGCATATTGAAGATTTTGCTGAGCATGAAAAGCGCATTACAGATTTCTGGTGGATCAGTATGGGGGGTAAACTCGAGCAACCACCTAAAATTGATATGATTGGTAAACATTTTCCTCTGGGAATAAAGCAGCAGGATCTGGAGACCTGGCTAGCTCTGTTTAGTGAAACTCTGGAGCAGCAATTAGCCGAGGAAAAAGCACTCTACTGGATGGATAAGGTGATGAAAATAGCGGCGCGCCTAAAGCAGATAGTGATTGATAACCAGGCGATGGGAGTACAGATAAAGAAAAAGTAAATAACGTAGCAGGCCGCTCAGAGGCCCTGTTATGCACAAGCCGCCTGAAGGAGGAAGAGTTTCTGTATGTTTTTTGATCAATTGGCGGCCTGTGTTTATAAGTTATTGTTTAATAAGAGTATTTTAACTGATTAAAATGTAACCAAAGTGTAACATAGTGGTTAAAAGTAACATCTTCAGGTTTATTTTCAGGGCTTATCAACAGACTTATCCACAGCTTTAGTGGATAAGTTTTTATTTCCATAAAATACAATGAGTTAGATTATTTATTATAATAAGTTACATTAACTTCAGGTTGTAAGCGGCATTGAAAAAATCTTTTTTTAATCAAAATATTTCTTCAGCAGGGCATTCAAGTAAACACTTATGCACACCGCATGAATTCGAATAGTTTGAAAATTCAAAACTACTGTATATATAGTGTTTTAGATTAAGGAAAGCTATAACTCTTTGTTATTATTAGTTATTTCTCGTGATTGAAAAACGATCAATTTGATAAGGTGTAAGCTGGAATCATTCATCTTTGCCTGAAAAATAGAGTTCTCCACAGAGTTATCCACAGCTTCTGTGGAAAAGAAATAGATTTTGATTCAAATTTTTTATTCAACATTTTTTTACTCAAATTACAAGTCTCCTATTCCACTTCAATCACTGGCACAATAAGCCCATGCCAAACCCCGTGATTGCACGTATTGCTGTTCCACTGCCGCTGTATAATCTATTCGACTATCTGCTGCCCGACTCATCAGGTCATTGCCTGCAAAAAGGCTGTCGTGTGCGGGTGCAGTTTGGTAAAAAACAGCTGGTTGGTATAGTCGTTTCGCTGGAGGCTGAGTCTGACTACCCGCTTTCCAGGCTTAAGCCGATTATTGAAATTATTGATCAACAGCCGGTATTGCCAGCGGATTTAATTAAACTGCTGGAATGGGCCGCCGGTTACTATCATCACCCATTGGGTGATGTAATTTTTAGTGCTCTACCAAAGCGTCTGCGCGAAGGTGAGGGGGCCGAGCTTAAACAGGAAAATCACTGGTCATTAACGTCTGAAGGGCACTTATGTGATGCAGAAGACCTAAAGCGTGCGCCTAAACAGGCCGCGCTACTCAGCTATTTACAGCATTCAGCCGAGTTAGAGCTAACAGCAAGTCAGCTAAATCGCGACTGGGATAACTGGCGCTCACCATTACAGGGGCTGAAAAAAAAGTCACTGGTAAGCGCAGAACTGAAAATACAGAATGCCGGCATAGCCAGTGCTTCAGTCGCAGAAAAGGCTGGCAAAGTCCATTGTGAATTAAATCCACAACAGGCAATCGCATCTCAGCAGCTTATCGAGGCGCTGGGTTCATACCAGACCTTTTTACTACAGGGAATAACCGGCAGTGGTAAAACCGAAGTGTATCTGGAGATTATTGAACATGCACTGCAGAAAAACTTACAGATACTGGTGCTGGTGCCTGAAATTAGTTTAACGCCACAGCTAACCCGACGTTTTACACAAAGGTTAAATACAACTATCGCCAGCTTACACTCGGGCCTGAATGATACCCAACGCCATACTGCCTGGGTGCAGGCAAGTAAAGGTATTGCACGGGTCGTGATTGGAACTCGTTCTGCATTATTTACACCTTTACCTGATCTGGGGCTTATTATTCTGGATGAAGAGCATGATGGATCATTCAAACAACAGGAAGGTTTTCGTTACCATGCTCGTGATCTGGCACTGGTGCGCGGACGAAATAGAAATGTACCGGTTCTACTGGGTTCGGCAACGCCCTCATTTGAAAGCCTGGAGAATGTCAGGCAAGGGCAGTTTACATTATTAAGCTTAACCCAGCGCGGAGCTGCCGGCGCTAAGCCACCTAAAGTGAGTTTACTGGATGTGTGTCGTCGGCCCATGGATGACGGTATATCAGATCAGTTATTTAAAAAAATAGAAGAACATTTAAGTCGACAGGGGCAGGTGCTACTGTTTTTAAATCGACGGGGTTATGCGCCATTATTAATGTGTCATGAATGTGGCTGGACAACGGCCTGCCAGAGATGTGATGCCAATATGACATTACATCACCATAACCAGCGCCTGCGTTGTCATCATTGTGGTTATGAAAAAGCGGCCCCCACAAGCTGCCCGGATTGTGGACATGAAAGTTTGTATATACCGGGTGCAGGCACCGAACGCATTGAAGTTGCCTTAACTGAAAAATTTCCAGCGGTTGTCATTAGCCGCATAGATCGAGACACAACCCGGCGTAAAGGTGAGCTGGATAAAAAACTAAATCAGGCACGATCCGGTGAAGCACAAATATTAATTGGTACGCAAATGCTGGCCAAAGGGCATGATTTTCCAAATGTCACACTGGTGGGAGTCCTTAATGCCGATCAGGGTTTGTTTAGTGCGGATTTTCGCGGTACCGAGCATATGGCGCAACTTATTATTCAGGTTTCCGGTCGTGTAGGTCGAGGTGAGAAAGCTGGTGAAGTCATAATACAAACACACCATCCTGAGCACCCGCTACTGCATTCATTACTTGAAACTGGTTATACCGGATTTGCAAAAACCGCTTTAATAGAGCGTAAACAGGCCAGTTTTCCACCGTTTAGTTATATGGTGATAGTGCGTTGTGAATCGATACAAAAAGACAACGCTATAGAGTTTTTAAAACAGTGTAGAGAAAGCTTAAACTATCAGGGAGTTGAATTATTCGGGCCGTTGCCTGCACCCATGGAGCGCCGCGCGGGTCGTTATCGTTGGCAGTTAATTTTACTGTCAGCAGAAAGAAAAAACCTGCATGCAATACTGCGGCACTGGGTGCCTGAAGTGCATAAATTAAAAGCAGCGAATAAAGTCAGGTGGTCAATTGATGTTGATCCACAGGATATGTTTTAGCTTCATTCACTTTTTTCGATTAATTTTATACTGTCATCCTGAGAGCAGCGAAGCGGAGCCGAAGGATCTATAAATCAGGATGTAATGTGGCTTTAAGATCCTTCCACTACGCTATGCTTCGGTCAGGATGACAGGTGGTTGAGTTTGTTATCTTTACTGGAGCGATAGAAAAACAGAAAGATATCTGGTTTATGGGTAATATTAAGTCATCAGTAGCATTTATTCTTCTGCATTTGAAGTAGTGCCTGAAGGAAAAACAAAGCGAAAATGTTAACAAATATATTTAAAAAAATACTGAAATTGAAACTGTAGGTGCGAATTCATTCGCACTTGTTTGTGTAACGCAATATTTTATGCGAATTAACTCGCACCTACAGTCAAGTAAAAAGATTGTCTAATGAACGAGAGTGCTCAAGATCACTTATCTGTTATTTTAAAAAATATTTTTAGAGCTAAGAGCACCAACGGTGTGCCATGCAAAAACAGATCAAAAATATCCAGAGGTTTGCTTAAGCTGCCATTAAGTAACATATTAATTTTCTGTTGCAAATGAGGCTCAGGTGAAAAGGGCGCAAGGGCGAGGAAAAGTGCCATAACTGCCAGTGCGGGCATAGGGATGCTATTGAGTAGTTTTTTCATTATTTATTTTATTTAAAAGCTCTTTTTCGTCGATAAAAGTAAAAAAGTTTTTGCCAAAACGTAGCTTGTCTTTATGTTTAAGCTGTCGGCAACTGACCTTTTTTTGGTTAACAAAGCTACCGTTTTTACTGTTCAAGTCCAGTAAAAAATAAATTCTGTTTCCATGCTGGTCGTACTCGGTAAAAATTTCTGCATGACTGGCACTAATCGTGTTTTCATTAAGCTGAATCAGGTTGCTGTGTGAACGGCCAATTTTAACGGCTTCATTGTTCACCATGAACTGCTGGTTGAGTCGGCCATTCTTTATCTGAATAATTCTTGCCATTATATTTACCGTTGTCTTTTATCATTTTGGGGGTACCCGATAGCTTACAGGTAAGGCTGTATATTAGGGTGCGCAAATTAATTCGTCAATTGCTGATTGGGCAGGTAATGGTGGGCTATATTAGAACTTTCGGCTAAACGGTAACGGCTTTTAGAGCGAGTGTCAGGGCGTGTTTTAGAGGAAGGGTGGTGCAGTAAAATGATGTTAAGGCCGCTGCAACAGGGGTGAAAGGGGGATATAAGGAAAATTATATATACATAAAATTATAATATGTTAATATACGCCACCAAATTTTAGTTGACCAGCTTGATAACTCCCCCGGGTTGTAGCCACGTAGTGGCTTTCTGGTCTATATATACAGGACACTATGGAGTCTAATTATGACCACAGGTATGAAGTTAAAGCAGTTCCTGCTACATGAAAAACGAGCGGGTGTAGAGCTGCCTTATGACCTTATAGAGCTGATTCACGAAGTCAGCATCACCTGTAAGGAAATTGCTGCAACAGTAAGCCGTGGCGAATTATCCGGCGTACTGGGTGTTGCAGGCTCTGAGAACGTGCAGGGCGAAACACAGAAAGAGCTGGATATCATTACCAATGATATTATGGCAGATCACCTGAGCCTGAGCGGCCTTGTGGCAGGCATGGGGTCTGAAGAAATTGATGACCCAATCGATGTGCCTTCGAAAGAACGTGGTGAATATCTGTTAATGTTTGATCCATTAGATGGCTCTTCAAATATCGATGTTAATATTTCAGTGGGCACTATCTTCTCTGTTTTAAAGGCACCTTTAGGCTGTAAAGAAACACCCAAATTAGCGGATTACCTGCAAAACGGTACTGAGCAAAAAGCAGCTGGTTTCGTTGTGTACGGCCCTTCAACTGTTTTTGTACTGACTACGGGTCAGGGCGTAAACATGTTCACACTGGATAATACAATTGGTGAGTTTGTACTGACCACTGAAGGTGTCGCTATTCCCGAAGAAACGACTGAGTATGCCATTAATATGGCAAATCGTCGTTTCTGGGATGAACCAATGAAGCAGTATATTGAAGACTGCCAGATGGGTGAAGATGGCCCGTTAGGTAAGCGCTATAATATGCGTTGGGTCGCATCTATGGTGGCAGAAGTTTATCGTATACTTATACGCGGTGGCATCTTCATGTATCCATTCGATAGTCGTGACCCTTCAAAAGCCGGTAAGTTACGCTTAATGTATGAAGCGAACCCGATGGGTTTTATTATTGAGCAGGCTGGCGGTTTGGCTTCAACAGGTCATGGTCGCATAATGGAAGTCGATTCAACGGGTCTGCATCAGCGTGTACCGGTTGTATTAGGTTCCGCAGCAGAAGTGAAGAAGGTTGAAGAATATCATATGAAAGGTGAAAAAGCGGCGTAACTATTTACCTATAATAGTAAAGTTACATGCATAAAAAAACCGGGCTTATTAGTCCGGTTTTTTTATGCATGTGGGATTCAGTATAAAGAAAAGTTTATACTTTAAATTGCCCAACCAGCCCTTGCAGGTCGAGTGACAGGCGGCTTAACTCTTCACTAGATGCTGCTGCTGTTTGAGAGCTGTTGGACACTTCTGCCCCCAGTTCACTGATATTTACAATATTACGATTTATTTCTTCTGCTACTGCACTTTGTTGTTCCGCTGCGGTTGCAATTTGAGTATTCATTTCACTTATGGTGGTAACCGCGGTGGAAATACTGCCCAGAGAATCGCCAGCACGTACTGCACTCTGCACGCTGGACTGTGCCTGTTTACGCCCGCTTTCCATTACCTCTACCGCTTTTGATGTGCCGGTTTGCAGGTTTTCAATCATACTTTGAATTTCCTGAGTTGATTCCTGTGTCCGGCTGGCCAGTGTGCGAACTTCATCAGCGACTACCGCAAACCCACGACCCTGCTCGCCAGCTCTGGCTGCTTCAATTGCTGCATTAAGTGCAAGTAAGTTTGTTTGTTCGGATATACCGCGAATAACATCCAGTATTGCACCAATATCACCGCTGTCTTTTTCCAGTTGTAATATGACTTCCGCTGCCGTTTCAACTTCGTTTGCGAGTTTATTAATTGAACCGATGGTTTCCTCAACCACGCTGTGACCATTTTTTGATTCAAGGCTGGCATCATTTGCCGCTTCAGCTGCCTGTTCGGCATTGCGTGCCACTTCGTGTACAGTCGCCGTCATCTGGTTCATGGCCGATGCCACCATTTCAGTTTCTTTATGTTGCTGCGCGCTGCTAGTCGTGCTGCCGGCCGATATAGCCGCCATCTCTTCTGCTGCGGTAGACAGTTGTATGGTTGATGCAGCAACCTGACTGATAATCGCCTGTAGTTTTCCAATGAATGCATTAAAACTATTCACCAGCTGGCCAATTTCATCATTACCGTTTGCAACCAGGCGCTGAGTTAAGTCGCCTTCACCTTTTGATATTTCATCCAGTGTCTTTACGACATTCATAATGTTTCTCTCAATCAGGCTGCTAATCAGCAGGCCGGTAAGCGAAACAATAATAATAACTGAAATACTAATAATCAGGCCTATTTTCAGGGCGTTTTCTGATGCATCATTGGCCTCAGTAATGCTGTCGGTAAAACGATCATGGCTGGCATCTCGAAAAGCGGAAAGTGTTCGACTATAACGTTTTAGGGAGTCGCGCATTTTTTCCACAGCCTGCTTGGTGTCCTGAGGCTGAAGTGTTTCTTCAATCATGCCGGTGGTGAGTTGTTTGGCGGCAGCATAATAGTTATCAAACAGGCCGGACAGGTTTTTTACACCCTCTGTTGTATCAGTATCAAGCGTAGCAATCTGGCTGAATGCATCGTGTGTTTGTTGTGCCATCTCATCGGCATCATCGATCAGGTCAATTTCAGCTCCGGCAACGGCGGCATTAAGCGTCTCTTTTATTTTGTCCAGCCTGACAATACTGGCATCAATTCGCTCGAGTGTTGGAAAGTAAATGTCTTTTACATTTTGCATGCGTTGAGCATTCTCACTGGTAACCAGAAAATTGAATGCTAATGTGGTTGCAAATCCAATAATGGCAATGGCAACAATAATTAAAATTTTTATGCGAATTGAAATAGAACCAAACCATTGCATAACGAAAATACCTCAAACTGATATTAAGCAGTTTATTTTGTTATTAACTAATACCGTTTGTTTGCAAACTCAGTATTAGTTGTATGTGCGAGTCAATACATAAAATGTTTATGTTTGAACATACTAAAAATTAATAAATAAATATAAAACATAAAAGGCAGTGCCCCAGGCACTGCCTTTTAACTGGCCGTTTAGTTAATGGTAAGCAGTACCTTAACCGAATCATCAACAGAGCCGCTATCGATATAGCCAATGCCTTTGGGGTTCTTTGCAACCCATGCTTTAACCGCCGCATCGTCATCAGCATTTTCTGGTGGTGTGGCCTTGCCGGAAAAAATCATTTTTGACCAGTACGACTTCATTTGTGACGGATTTTTTTTGGCTACCTTCTGGTAAAATTCATCGCGTATTGCGCTGCCATCAGGCAGGTCCATCGGATTCATTGAGGTCTTCTTACCAAGAAATATTTTTTTAACATCTTTCTTGCTGACACTGGCTGAATTGCCAGAGCCAGCAATGACCGCAATATCTGCGAATGCACAGGTGCTGGCTAAAAAACAGCTAAGAGCGCTCATAAGTGTTAGTGATTTTAAATTCATTGTGTGCTCCCCTTAAAATACAATATTAAGTGCTACGTTGTATAAGATGACATCGTCACCGTCGTCCACATCGGCGGAGTCGAATATAGGGTCTTCAAAGAAGCCGTTACCAATAATGTCACTAATTTGCTGAACTTCAAATTTAAGCACCGCGCTATTGCCCAGCTGTCTGTTCAGGCCCAGAGTAATACCAGACTGCTCCTGACTTTTGTCGTCAATAGAAAAGTCCTGATAAGTTAAATGCGGTTTCCATTTGCCGATTGTGTAGGCAGCGGTAACAAACCAGCCCAGTTTATCCCGGGTAGGCAGGTCTTCATGCTCGACCTGAGATGCTTCTGCAATTAGTTGCAGGTTATCCAGATTTGTTTCTGCACCCAGTGCATACAGAGTCACGGTCTTTCCGTTAACCTGGGTCGGAACCGGGGTGCCGCTTGAGGTGTTTAATGAAGTATGAACAGAGCTGCTATAACTAAAAAGTAGTTTACCCATCTCATTTTCCGCTGTTGCCACCAGGCCATACATCTGGTCCCTGCTACTAATTATGTTTCCGTTGTTTTCCCCATCGGTCGCACCATAGTAAACTTCTACGGCAAATTCGGTATCGTCCCCGCCGGTAAATTTATAAGCAGCACCTTCAAAGGTTTCGAAAAATATACCTGAGCTTTCAGAGTAAATGGCTTCCGGTGCGCGTACCCAGGGGTAAATAAACCCCACATCAACGGTTTCAGAGTATAAGTTTCCTGCATACTTTAGCTTACCGAATTTAATGGCAGAGCTGTCGTCAAACTGATAGGCTGCAAAACCCCAGTCGAAAATAACATCACCTTCATTGGCGAGTAACTGAGCTGCAACACTGAGATTGTCGTCAATTTTAGATGATAAATTGATACCCAGGTCGGTAAT
>JAJRUQ010000184.1 GCA_024277705.1 Gammaproteobacteria bacterium | reverse complement strand
TGATTAAACAGCACGGTATCCTGCGGTACGATACCGATATTATCGCGCAGGCTGGACTGGCTAACATATTTAATATCCTGACCATCGATACTGATACGTCCGGCATCAACATCATAAAAACGAAACAGCAATCTTGCCAGCGTTGATTTACCGGCCCCGGAAGGCCCGACCACTGCTACCTTTTTGCCATGCGGTATTTCAAAACTGACATTATCAAGGATTTTTCTGTCTTTATTATAATCAAAACTTACCTTTTCAAAACGAATAACAGCATCGCTCACCACTAAATCTTTTGCCCCGGCTTCGTCCTTTACTTCCTGTTTTGTGTCCAGTAATCTCAACATCATATCCATATCCGCCAGTGAATATTTAAGCGCGCGATAGATAATGCCAAGAAAATTCAGTGGAATAAATAACTGCAGCATCATGGTATTGACCAGCACCAGATCACCCAGCGTCATCACACCATCAACAACACCCTGAGCGGCGAATATCATCATTAAGGTGACACCGATAGCAATGACCACTCCCTGACCGAAATTCAATAATGACATTGATGCCTGACTTTTTACCGCCGCTCCTTCCCATTTATCCAGGGTTTTATCGTATTGCTCTAACTCATAGTCTTCATTGGTGAAATACTTGACCGTTTCATAATTAAGCATGCCATCCACAGCAAAACCGTTAGCTTTAGATTCCTGGTTGTTCATCTCATGGCGGTAATGCATACGCCAGTTGGTGACCAGTAAGGTAAAGGTGATATACAAAATCACGGTGACAAACGTAATAATGGCAAAATGCGCTTCATATTTACCTAATAGGATAATGGCAACAAAAGTAAACTCTGCTGCTGTCGGGAAAATATTAAACACCAGATAATTTAATATCGAGCTAAGACTGTTTGTTCCCCGTTCCAGATCGCGGATAATACCTCCTGTTTTTTTATCCAGATGGTAAGACAATGACAACGAATACAGATGTTTCAGCACACGTATTGAAATACCCCGCATTGCGTGATAGCGCACCCGCGAAAATATGGCATCTCGCAACTCATTAAACAAACTGGCCATTAAGCGCAAGGCGCCGTAACTTAACAATAATAACAACGGTAAAGTCAGCGTAACGTTCTGCAGGTTATTGCCGACAGCTAGCTGAGCGCTATCAAGACTATCAACAATCTCCTTTAACACTAATGGCATGCCGACAATGGCAACTTTTGACAGAATAAGACAGCACAGCGACACCAGTACACGTCCCTTAAAATCCCATATATAGGGAAACAGACGTTTTAAATTATGTAAATCCTTACGATTACCGTGTGGTTCAATGGTGGGCCGATGTATCATACTGGCTATGTTTCTCTGGTGTGTTTTTCAGTGGTTTTACGTTAAAGTTCGGTGCATGATTATATCGAAAAAACAAACCCCTTATTCAGCAATCTTCACTGCCATCATGGCTACTTTATTCTGCTCGGTATTGCTGATCGCCTGTGACCGTTCCAGTAACAGTGCGCCAACATCCCATAAAGCAGAAAAAAAATCCCATCGTATTGAAGTGGTTACTGTTAAAGATAAAACCATTTCAATCACCCAGATCGTGTCCGGCACACTGGAGGCAGTAACAAAAATTCGTTTGTATAATGAAGAAAGTGGCCGTATTACCTCACTACCCTACCATGAAGGCGACCATGTCAAAAAAGGAACCTTGCTGGTTCAGCTTGATAACGCCCTGTTAAAAACCGATGTTGCCAAAGCCAAAGCCAGCAGAGAACAGGCCGCCGTCGATTTATCCCGGGTAAAAAAACTACTGCCGAAAAAAATATCCACCGAGGAGGAAGTGGCCAGAGCACGTACCGAGCTGGATCTGGCGGTTGCCGAAGAAAAACGGCAAACAACCCGGCTGCGCCGTACCAGTATTTATGCCCCCATCACCGGGGTTATCAGCAAACGTCTTTATGAACCGGGCGACATGCTGGCCGCACAGTCACAGATCCTCAGCATTATTGACCCGGCAAAATTACAGCTTAAAGCAACTCTAGCTGAGCGCTGGATGCCACTGATAAAGCAGAAACAAAAGGTGAAACTGCGCATTGATGCTCTGGGAGACAGGAAATTCAATGCCATCATCCATCGTATTCATCCAACCATCGACACTACGACACATAAAGGAACCCTGGAAATATTACTTAAACCGGCACCTGAAGGTGCAATATCCGGTCAGTTTGCACGTGCCTACATTGAGCTGACCGCAACAAACCGCCTGACCATTCCCACTCACACAATTCACTACGAACCCGAAGGTGCTTATGTATATCGGGTAAAACAAGATGACAACGGGCAAACCGTTACTGAAAAAGTGTTTTTTGAACAGGGCCAGCAATTTGCCTCGGTTACCGAAGTTCTATCTGAACTAAAAGCCGGTGACCGCATAGTCAGCCGCGGCTTTCTGGGACTTCGCCATGGCAAAAAAGTAGAAATCGACCGTACTGATGATGAAAAGCCGTAGCTAATGAAAAAACGTTTTCGCACCGGCGGGCTCGCTGCCTGGTCCATTCACCACCCTGTCGGGGTTACCATGATAACGCTAAGCGTTATCATTTTTGGCCTGTTTTCATTCAAACAGCTGGGCATCAATTTATTACCCCACATCATCTCGCCCGAAGTTTTAATCCGCATCAATGATCAGGGCGTGCCCGCCAGTATCATGGAGGACCGCGTTACCCGCCAGCTTGAAGAACAACTGGCTATTACCGAAGATGCCATTGCCATTAACTCGCGAACCAGTGAAGGCCGTAGCGCTGTTGACCTGAGTTTTCCCTACGGTGTGGATATTAACAATGCTATGCGTGATGCCAGCATCCGGCTTGATCGTGCCAAGCGTTTTCTACCGGAAAATGATGAAGCACCGATCATTTATAAACGCGACCCGGCACAGATTCCAGTGATGGAACTGGTAATCAGTTCTGACAAACTCAATACCATTGAGCTGCGCAGCTGGGCGGATTACACCTTCTCCAAATGGTTTTTAAATTTACCGGGCATCGCCTCGGTGGAAGTCGGTGGCGGTCTGCAACGGGAAATACAGATCATTCCTGACCAGGAAAAACTGGCCAATGTCGGTCTTTCACTGCAGGAGCTTGCCCGCCAGATACAGCGACAGAATACTGACTCACCTGGTGGCCGCATGGTTGCCAAACGACAGGAAATAAGTACACGTGCCGCCGGGCGTTTTAGATCACTGCAGGAGTTAAGGCAGCTGCCGTTACAAACTCAAACGGTGGCCATCGAATCAGGCAGCAGTATTCGTGTTAACGATGTTGCACAGGTTATTGATAAACATAAAGATGAACGCTTACGTATACGCTTGAATAAAGTCCCGGGAATAAAACTCTCAATACAGAAACAACCGCAGGCCAATACCGTAGCCGTGGTCAACGAAGTCAAACACCGGATTAACAACCTGCAGAAGAACCACACAATTCCAGCAGAAATTAACCTGGCGATTGTCAATGATCAGTCGGTCTTTGTTAAACATTCCATCAACAATGCCACACTGGCTGCCGGTGGCGGTGCGCTGCTGGCGATGATAATCATCTATCTGTTTCTCGGCAGCCTGCTGCGTACCCTGATTATCGGTACCGCCATACCGATAGGTATTATGGTGACCTTTATCATCATGCAGTTACTCGGCCTTAGCCTCAATATAATGACGCTGGGTGGTCTGGCGCTGGGTATGGGCCTGTTGATCGACAGTACCATCGTCATGCTGGAGAACATCACCCGGCACCAGAACAGCGGCGAAGCCCCGCAACAAGCCGCCATCAATGCCGCCATCGAGGTCAACAGTCCGATTGTCGCTTCCACCAGTACCAACCTGGGCGCGCTACTGCCCTTTCTGTTTATTGGTGGCATGAGCGGTATGCTGTTCCAGGAACTGATAATCACCATCACCTGTTCCATGCTGGCCTCACTGGTGGTCGCCATCACTCTGGTTCCTGCACTGTCGGCTAAAATAAAAAAACAAGACAATAAAACAAATATAATCAATAAAATAATAAACAAACTTAAAGTTTTTTATAATAAAAAATCAGGGCTGTTTTTAAATAATCCGATCACAACACTATTCGTCTTCAGCCTGCTGTTTGCACTGGCCATACTCCAGTTTAACAATACCAAACGCATCGATTTCCCGCGCGTTGATGAAGGAAAAATATCCATTAGTATTACCGGCGATCCGGGCATGCAACTGGATGAAATGGATAACGCTGTCGATCAAATTGAAGATTTGATCCTGCAGCAGGATGACGTACTCACTCTGTTTACGGTTGCCGGTGGCTTTGTTTTTGGCCGCTCTGAATTTGAAAACAGCAACCGCAGTTCTATCACGGTGCAGCTGACCCCGTCTGACCAGCGCGAACTCAGCAGTGATTTATGGGCCCGGCAGATGAAACAGAAAATTGACGCTCTCCGGCTTACCGGTTTTACTGCTTACCTGCGTGTTGCCGGAGTCCGGGGATTACACCTCGCTCGTGGTAGTGATCAGGTCAGTATTCATATTCGGGGTGACGATCTTAATACCCTGCGAAGACTCGGGGATGAAGCTGTCAGCCTGCTCGAATCGGTGGCTGGCCTGAACAACCTCACTCACTCTTATGAAGAGGTCAAAGAAGAACTCAAGGTTATTATCGACCGGCAACGTGCTGCCGAGTTTGCCATTGATGCCTCGGTTATCGGCGAAGCACTAAAGATTGCGCTTAACGGTGAAATTATCAGTAACTACATTGAAGCCGACAAGGATTTTGATATTCGCCTGCGACTGCCGGCAAGAAACAGCTATAACCCGAATGTTTTACAGAACCTGATGGTTGACTATAAAAATGGCAATGCTATCCGACTGGGTGATATTGCCAGCATACAGCGCGTCGCTACCCCCAGCCGTATTATCAGAAACCAGCAACAGCGTATTGTGGAGATATCCGCTTCTTATGAGGTTGATGCTGACCAGGAAAAGACCATCGCCGCAGCCATGACAAAACTAAAACAACTGAAACTACCTGAAGCTTATGCACTCTACGATAATGATACCAATAAAACACTGCAGGAAAGTCAGTCCACCGGACGTTCGGTTCTGCTGCTGGCGATATTTCTGGTGTTTGTGGTCATGGCCGTGCAATACGAATCACTGCTAAATCCACTGATTATTCTACTGAGTATTCCTTTTGCCGCTATCGGCGTTGCCCTGGGATTATTAATCAATCCGGATATTCCTGTTTCCATGCCGGTATGGCTGGGACTGATCATGTTAACCGGTATCGTGGTCAACAATGCCATTGTACTGGTCGAGCAGATTGAAATTGAGCGTCATCAAACAAAAAATATCATTGATGCCATAAAAAAAGCCGCCGCACTGCGTCTTCGCCCTATTTTAATGACAACACTGACCACTGTTTTCGGCATGATGCCGTTGGCCATTGGTCTGGGCGAAGGCTCTGAAATGCTACAGCCACTGGCTTTTGTGATTGTCTGGGGCTTAAGCTTTTCTCTGCTGGTCAGCCTGATACTGGTACCCGCTATGTATTCTTTGTTTCATCCTTCAGCTAAAAACTAACTTCTTTGCTACTGAATCATATTTACTAATGGTAAATCCAGGACATCACCATTAACAGCAAAGATAAACATAAGGAAATTATTTACTGCTACTGATGGATAACCTTGTCGAAAAACATTACGTTAACCAGCGTCGCACGTAAAAGTCACCATATCACCCAAAAACACCCTCTTTATGTTAAATATAGCAACTAATGGGTGATCCATTCATTTTGACATAAGCTAGATTCTAACCCCGGCAATATTCAACTATCATCGTTTTTTACAATCCGTAAATTATAAACACTTCCCGTATATTGTTAATAGACTGATAACTATATGTTTTATTATCTTGGCATTATTTTTGCCTAAATATTTATGTCATAAAATTATAATGACAATTAAATTAAAAACCAGGAGTTTTTATAATGAAAACATTAAAGCAGCAGGTTACTGCATGCGTTTATATGGTAGCAATGCTGATGACAACAGGCGCAAACGCAGGTCTTATTTCAGTGGATTTAAGCGGTGTTTCCAGCGGTTCATTGATCAACGGCATTGGCGCGGACTTCGCACAAACATTTTCAGGTCAAACTGTATCAGGTACCAGCATCACAGGATCACCAACAGGTCCATTAACACTGGCACCAAGTGGCTCAATCTCTGTTGCTTCATGGAATCCAAGTTGTAGCGGGTTGTAATGCAGGCAATTCACTTCTGCCACAACCAAACAATCAGGCACCACTGTCTATGCTTCTGGATCAAACAGCAGATAGCATGAGCTGGGTAATGGGCAGCGCAAGTGCTGGCAACACAATATCTGTTGACCTGTTTGCAATGAACGGTAGCCTGGTAAATTCATTTACTCAGGTTTTATCTGACGGGTACAACCTGTATTCATTTAGCAGCCTGGGTTCGTTTTCAGGTATAACTTTCAGCAATAACAACGACCCTTACGGCGTACGCTTTATGGACTTTACTTATAATACCGCAGTTCCTGTACCTGCCGCAGTCTGGTTATTCGGTTCAGGTCTTTTAGGTTTGATCGCTGTAGCAAGGAAAAAAGCACAAGTTTAATTCTAAGCAACAAGCTTTATGTTTTAAACAGCCCCGCCATTGCGTGGGGTTTTGTTTGCTTCAGACATTATTACTTTAACCGGCCTTGCTCAACGAAGGAAAGGATTAAGTAGCGCACAATAAGCAACTGTATTTTCCCTGTCGCTTTTTGTACAACGCTTTTTAGTGTAGCTGTGTTGAAGCCTCCAGTACGGAGCTGGCCATATCATGTGAGTTACGCGCCAGGTCATCAACCGAAAGCAAACCAACCATATTGTTATCATGATTAACCACTGCCAGACGGCGGATATGCTTGTTGATCATGATATTAGTTGCGTCACCGATATTCTGATCATCAAAACAGGTACTTATATCTTTTGACATAATCTCTTCTACCTTGGTCCAGCCTGCGCCGCGACCAGTGGCAATAACTTTGCAGCAGATGTCACGATCCGTAATAATGCCAACAAGCTGATCATTTTCCATCACCGGCAAAACACCGATATGATGTTCATGCATTATGTGAGCGGCTTCTTTGGTTGTTGTCTCTGGCGTGGTGTATTCCACATTAGTACTCATTAGCTCTTTAACTTTCATTTCATTCTCCTAACTCATGCATCAGGTTAATTAATATTCTGCCTTATCCCGGAAACTAGTGAATCGCTATAGCGGCTTCCAGTACGTTGCCGGCAAGCTCACGTGAAACATGTGCAATATCATCCACGGTAAGAAATCCTGTAATGTCATTATTGCTGTTCATTACCGCAAGTCGACGAATATTATGCTGCTCCATAATTGCAGCAGCTTCAGCCAGTTCCTGTGTTTCCTTGCAGGTATACACTTCTCTGGTCATGACTTTTTGCACTTCTGTTGATTGCGGATCACGGCCAAGGGCGATGGCATAAACGCTGACATCACGATCAGTAATGATGCCGACTAACTTACCGTTATCAATAACCGGCAATGCCCCCACATTCAGATTACTTAACATTCTGGCTGTTGCTCTTAATGATGACGTAGGCTTGATGGTCTCCACTTTTGTTGACATTATTTCTTGAACTCTCATGGTCATCTCCTCATTTCATTGATATTAAAAACGTTACTCTGTTGCTTCTCCTGGCATCAGTTCGTCTGTTTTTTTACTCCATAGTTGAGAGTAAAAAAATAATTACTATCAAGTTGGCTGAAAATGGATTCCCGTTATTCAGAATCATCAGCCGCAGGGATGCGGGGGCGAGCTACATGGAAGTATTTACCGCGTATTCTGGATAACGGGAATCCATTTCATATGCCCTGATAGTACTATTAATGAGATATACCACAATCCCGAAGTCAGAAAATTGACCCTTATCAATTAACGATATATTAGGCTGCCGTTTGAAAAATCTACCCGCTTTCCTGTCTTTTTTAAGGCAACACTGATCAGTTGCTTGCACCCTGACTATTCACATCCTGCAGAATAATCGCCACTGTTATAAAAAGGCTATTAACCAGCCATTGCTGTCACTGCTCACAGCAAATTCTTTTGCCAGCCATATATCAGCAACCGCAAGTAAATTGTCCTGCCAGTACAGCAAAGGAATCAGCTCTCTTTCCCAGGGCGGAATAGCGGCCTCCTGAAACAGTTTTTTCAGGCTTTGTGAATGCTTGCGACCGGCCGGATGAAAACGTTCGCCACCCCTGCGAAAACTTACCGTCAGCGTTTCCGACAATAAATATTCAGGCAGAATATTCTTGCCGGTAGATCGCCTGGCCGTCAGTTTCCGGTTTAAAGATGGAATATCCAGATCCTGCTTTGGTGACCATTGGTAACTTTTCTGTGGGCTTTCTGTAAATACTGCTTTTAACAAATATAGTTTCTGTTGAAATTTACGAAACTCATAACCGGCAAATTTTACTACCGCAGCGGCATCCTGCGAGGTATTAATTAATGTTTTGTCAATTTCTCTTAACAGCTTTCTGCCTGGCGCTATATTCGCCCCTTGCAGAATCCATAGCCGCAACAGGTTGAACCTGCGAGCAGACGATAAACACCGCAAGCCACTGAGTGAAAGGCATGATTCCACACGGTAATTTTTTTCGTAATGCTTATTCTCATGCTGAATCAGGTCGGCGAGGTCGATGGCGGCCATATCCTCCAGTACCTGCAGATTGTCTGCCTGCAAAGCAGCAACGGTTGACAGCTGTGTTGTCAGTTGTGGCCAGCGACTGATGACGATTGGCAGCACTTCTTTTCTGATAAAATTTCTGTTTATCACGGTATCCTGATTACTGGGGTCTTCAATCCACTGCAGTTTATTTTTTTCAGCGTAATCCAGGATTTCATTTCTTGAAAAACCCAATAATGGCCGGACATGAACCGCGTTACCGATTTTTTTACAGGCTGGCATTGCCGACAACCCTGCTGCACTGGCGGTTCTGAACAACTGCAGCAACAATGTTTCCGCCTGATCATCTTCGTGCTGCGCAGTAATCAGGCAATCACCATCGTTCAGGTTATTATAAATGGCCTGATAACGTACCTTTCGTGCCGCTTCTTCAGGGCTCTGCCCCTGCTCCGGCAATGCATTGACATAAAAAACATCAAGCGCAATAGATAATTGATCGCAGCTTGACTGGCAATGCAACACCCAGTCGTCAGCAACTTTCTGTAAGCCATGATGCACATGAACCGCTCGCACCGGAATCTTCAGTTGCTTACAGCAATACAACAGAATCTGTGAGTCAAGGCCGCCGCTATAAGCAACCACGTAGCTGGCACCGGCGGGTAATTGATATAACGATTCCAGAGAACGCCGGAACCGTTGAATAAAAGACATTGTGATACTGGGGTCAGCCCGGTTTAAATTTAACCGTTTCCTTCTTCAAGAAAAAAACCATAAGAAGTTAACCTTTTATAGCGTTGTTCCAGAATCTTTTCCATACCCATGGTTTCGAATTTTTCCAGGCTGGCCGTTAATGCCTGTTTAATATTTCGTGCGGTTTCATCGACATCACGGTGGGCACTGCCCAGAGGTTCTCGAATAATAAAATCAATTAAGCCGGCATCTTTTAATTTTACCGCAGTAATACCCATGGCTTCGGCTGCATCTGAAGCTTTTTCTGCACTTTTCCATAAAATAGAAGCGCAACCTTCCGGTGAAATAACCGAATAAGTACTGTATTCCAGCATCATCACCCGATCACCCACTCCAATAGCTAATGCACCGCCGGAACCGCCTTCTCCGATAACCGTGCACACAATGGGGGTCTGCATATCGGCCATTTCAAATAAATTACGGGCAATCGCTTCGGACTGGTTACGTTCTTCAGCACCAATTCCGGGGTAGGCACCGGGCGTATCGATAAAAGTAAAAATAGGAATCCGAAAACGCTCAGCCAGTTTCATTAAACGCAGCGCTTTACGATAGCCTTCCGGGCGTGGCATACCAAAATTACGACGGATATTCTCTTTGGTATCACGCCCTTTCTGATGGCCAATAACCATCACCGGCTTGCCATCAAGACGGGCCAGACCGCCTATCAGTGCGGAATCGTCAGCAAAAGCACGGTCACCGTGCAATTCCTGAAAATCAGTAAAAATGCGGTCGATATAATCAAAGGTATATGGACGCATCGGATGACGTGCCAGCTTGGATGTCTGCCAGGCATTCAACTTGTTAAATATGGTTTTCGTCAGCGAACGTGACTTTTCTTCCAGCTTACTGATTTCCTCGCCAATATTGACTTCAGTATCATCACCGACATAACGAAGCTCTTCAATTTTTGCTTCCAGTTCTGCGATGGGTTGTTCAAAATCGAGATAATTAGGATTCATATTTAAAACCTGAAATTATTATTTATTTTAATGCACTTTTTATATTTTTTTGTTACCCGAATTTTAGCATGTTTCAACCATTATTTTGTTATGCGCCGTTCTCCAGTTGAGAAAATATTTCAGCCAGCACCATGGTTGCATAAGCCCCTGCTGGCAAGCTGAATAATACAACAAAGCTGTCTTTGTGCCGATAAGCCTGCAAATCAGCCGGCACCACCCGGCAGGCTCGACGCTGTGCCTGTAATCTTGCGGCGACAAGGCCGTCCCTGAATACCGGTAACTGGTTAACAATGCCTGCTTCCAGAGATTCTGCCTGCAAGCTGACCATGTTATCACCCTCTCCCCACATGCTGGCCGTTGGATGTATTTCATTGCTTGCCAGCCGCTGTCTGGTTTTCTCCTGTTCCTGACTGTCATCGCAAAAACAGGCGGATTTTCCGTCCAGCATAAAAACATCCCCTGCAATGCGCTTGTCCCAGCAAGTCAACTTAATGCGTTCAGACAGGATGTGATTGAAAATCCATGAACGCGCTGCCGACAGGTATAAACCACGTTTATGCTTCTCCAGGCCTCTTCGTGGTGCTAAAAAAAACTTTGCTGCCTGATCGAGATTATTGTAATTGCGGCCAAAACGCTGTTCACCAAAATAATTGGGCACCCCGTGCAAGGCGATCTGCTGGCAACGCTGTTGTAACAAGGCAAAGCTTTCATCCCCGGTATTACTCAAATCGCGCAGCGTAATTTTAAAAAAATTACCTTTTAAAGCACCGCGCTGAAGTTTTCGATGATGCCGAAAGCTTTGTAATACGCGAATATTTTCATTTCTGGCAGATGTCGACGGCGTTTTATTTTGTAAAAAATAATCTTCGAACGCGTGCCAGTCCGGCGTTGGTTTACCGGGCAATTGCACACTGAACCATTGAGACGTTACCGCATGCCGGTCTTTCAAGCCGGCATACGACACCGCCATTTTTTTAACCCGGCAGAATTTTGCCAGCTGCTGCGCCACCCAGTCGGTGTTACATCCCTGTTTTTGCAGATAAATCCAGCAGTGTTCACCCTCCCCGGAAAATTCTATGGCAATATTCTCTTCAACCACAAAGTCATCCGCACAGGACTTTACTTTCGCTGATAAATTTAATGCTGGATATACCCGGTTAAAAGCATAATCTTTAGCCAGTAATTTATTTTCCAAAAACACAACGCCTTCACACCATGATTAAATATTGTTTAAAGCTGATTCTATCAGCCCTTTGTATCACTTTACTGAGTGCCTGCAGTGAAAAGACAAGGCTAGCGGCACTTGATACCAACGCCACCATTCTCGCCTTTGGTGATAGTTTAACGTATGGCACCGGCACCAGTCCTGATAAAGCTTACCCCGCCGTACTTGCCCGTTTGGCCAGGCGCAAGGTTATTAATGCCGGCATTCCCGGTGAAGTCAGTAAACAGGGGCTGTTGCGACTGCCTGGCTTATTGCAACAATATCAGCCTGATTTGATTATCATCTGTCATGGCGCGAATGACATTTTACGGAAACAGGATATCGCGATAACAAAGAGCAATCTGCAAAAAATGATTAATCTGGCCAGAGAGAACCATACTCAGGTGGTATTAATTGGTGTGCCGGAATTCAGCCTGTTTTTAAACACCTCCCCGATTTATCCAGCACTCGCCAAGAAAAACAAGCTAGTCATCGAACAGGACATTATTGCTGACATTCTTGCTAAAAATGCTCTCAAGTCTGATCGCATACACCCGAATTCAACAGGATATCAAATGCTTGCCGAAAGAATCTATAATTTACTTAAAAATTCTGGCGCATTACCCTGAGTGAATATCCCATACGCATTTATAGGACAGCTGTCTAAAAAATAAACTAGTTGACATTTTTTGACGTATCGTCATATTATACCGCGCATGATAAACACAGCAGAAAAATCGACCGCTACACACAGTGTTACCATTTCCCGTAAAAAACGTGAAATACTGGAACGCGAAGCATTGATTCTCGATACTGCGCAAACCATGATTCATCAGCAGGGTTATAATTATCTGAGCATGGAACGCATTGCCGAGCAGGTCGAATATTCCAAGGGCACTATTTATAACCACTTCGCCAGCAAGGAAGATCTGGTCTGTTCTCTGTGTTGCCGCGCTGTCAGCAATCTTATTGATATTTTTCAGCGTGCTTATCACTACCCCGGTTCATCCCGTGAACGCTATCTTGCTATCGGCATCGGTTATTCACTCTATCATCAGCTGCACCCAATGGATGCCCAGCATATCCAGACCGTTAAAAACAACGCTGTGCGTGAAAAAGTCAGTGAACAGAAGCTGAAAGAAATGGAATCACTGGAACAGCAGATAACAAAAATAGCACACAGTATTGTTAATGAAGCTATAGACTGCGGCGACCTCAATAAACGCTACCGGCAAGAAGTAAGCACGATTGTGTTCGGTTGCTGGTCAATGCACTATGGTGCAATGTTACTTGACCAGTCAACGATACCTTTGCATGAATTAGGCTTCAGTTCGGTGGTCAATATGTTATGGCGCAATTCCAATCAATATCTCGATGGTTATCACTGGCTGCCATTAAGCAGTAACACCGACACACAAAACCTGTTTGAAAAAATATCATCCGTTTTATTTGATGACGAACAAATACAACTAAAAAAATAATTAAGCCTCACGGTTTATAAAAATAAAAAAAGGGGAAAAACGATGGTTGAATCATATACACGCTGGGTAATACGCTGGAAATACCTGATTGTACTCGCTTCACTCCTGCTGGTTTTCGCTGCCGCCTCCGGTGGCCGGTATCTTGGCTTCAGCAATGACTACCGTATGTTTTTCGGTGAAGACAACCCGCAACTGCTCGCTTTTGAAAAAATGCAGGCAACCTTTAACAAAAATGACAATATTCTGTTCGTCATCACTCCAGAATCAGGAAAAGTTTTTACCCGAGAAACACTCACGGTCATCAAGGAACTGACCCATGAAGCCTGGCAAACCCCCTTTTCCACCCGTGTTGACTCCATCACCAATCATCAGCACACCACTGCTGAAGAAGATGACCTGGTAGTTGATGACCTGGTAGTTGATCCGGAAAGTCTCAGTGACCGCGACCTGCTGAGAATCCAGTCCATCGCCATCAATGAACCCATGCTGGTACACCGGCTGATCTCACCTGACAGCAAATTTGCCGGGGTCAACGTTACCGTACAGCTTCCCGGTAAAGCCCTGGATGAAGTGCCCAAAACCGTTGCTTTTGCACGTGAACTGAAACAGAAAATACTGGATAAATACCCCGGGATAGAAATCCGTCTGGTCGGCATGGCGGTAATGAACAATGCCTTCCCGGAAGCCAGCAAAGACGATGTAGTTAATCTGTACCCGCTGGCTCTGGGCTTCATCGTGCTCACCCTGTTTGTTTTATTACGCGGCTTTAGTGGCACAATAGCCACCTTTATCATGATTATCATGTCGATCATGACAGCGATGGGGCTGGCCGGCTGGTCCGGCATCATGCTCTCGCCACCGGTGATGTCTGCCCCCATCATGATCCTGACCATGGCAATAGCCGATGCCGTACATTTACTGGTGACCATGCGCCATGAGCTGGCGATCGGGCTGGATAAAAACAAGGCCATCATCGAAAGTATGCGCATCAATTTCCGCCCTATCTTTGTCACCTCACTAACCACTGTTTTTGGTTTTTTAAGCCTGAACTTCAGTGATGCGCCACCATTTCATGATCTCGGCAATATTGCCGCTATGGGCGTAGCCGCTGCCTTTATCTTCTCGATTACTTTCCTGCCAGCCATCGTCAGCATATTGCCCGCCACCGGCAAACATGAAGTGGCCGGTAAACAGATGATGACCCGTTTTGGTGAATTTGTTATCGCAAAACAAAAACCACTGTTAATCGGCAACACTCTGGTCATTGTAGGACTGGCTGCCTTTGTCCCGATGAATGAACTGAACGACCAGTTTGTTAACTATTTCGATGAAAGTATCGAATTTCGCCGGGACTCTGACTACGCAGCAGAAAACCTGACCGGTGTGTATTATATTGATTATGCGCTGGTGGCCGAGGAGTCCGGTGGCATCAGCGACCCGACTTTTCTATCGAATGTAGCAAAATTTTCCCAGTATCTGCGCTCGCAGCCGGAAGTGATTCACGTGCAGACCATCACCGATACTTTTAAACGTCTGAACAAAAATATGCATGGCGATGATCCTGCCTGGCAGCGGTTGCCGGATGAACGCAACCTGGCAGCGCAATATCTGCTGTTATACGAAATGTCACTGCCTTACGGGCTGGATTTAAACAACCAGATTGATGTCGACAAGTCCGCCACAAAGATTGCGGTTACCATCAAAACCATGACCTCCAATGAAGTCATTGCTTTTGATGATGCTGCCATCCAGTGGTTAAAAGAAAATACTAGCGGCATTGATGTTTATACCGGCAGCCCGACCATCATGTTTGCCCATCTCGGCAAACGCAACATCAACAGCATGCTTACCGGCACCACCGTAGCGCTGATACTGATCTCAGCAGTATTGATTATTTTTCTGGGTTCACTGAAATACGGCTTTATCAGTTTATTGCCCAACCTGACACCGGCACTGGCCGCTTTTGGGCTATGGGGACTGACTGTCGGCCAGGTCGGTATCGGGCTGTCCATTGTTACCGGCATGACACTGGGTATTGTGGTCGATGATACCGTGCATTTTCTCAGTAAATATTTACGCGCCCGCCGGGAAAAAGGTCTGAGTGCCGAAGATGCGGTACGTTACGCGTTTAACAATGTCGGCCTTGCCCTGCTGGTAACTTCAGTGGTACTGATCGCCGGCTTCATGATTATGGCGCAGTCACATTTCTATCTAAATTCAAGCATGGGATTACTGACCAGTATCGTCATTGCCCTTGCCCTGATTATTGACCTTACCTTCCTGCCGCCGCTATTGATGAGATATGCCGGTAAAACAAAAGGAGAAAAATTATGAACCTGTTAAAAAATCTGTTGTTTACCGCTTTGCTGTCATCGACACTGATCTCCCTGCCGGCTCTGGCCGATGAGGCTGAAACAAAAGCCATTGAACGAGGTCTGGCCATCGCTGTAGAGTCTGATAAAAGAGACACCGGCTTTGGCGACTTTACCGCCAGCATGGTGATGGAACTGCGTAATAAACAGGGTGATACCAGCAAACGTACTATTCGCTTAAAAACACTGGAAGTCATCGGCGATGGTGACAAATCATTATCTATCTTTGATACCCCTCATGATGTCAAAGGCACGGCTTTTCTCACTTATTCACACGCCATAAAACCTGATGAGCAATGGTTATATCTACCGGCACTAAAACGTGTAAAGCGCATTAATTCAAAAAACAAATCAGGGCCTTTTATGGGCAGTGAATTTGCCTATGAAGACATGGCCTCACAGGAAATCGAAAAATATACCTATAAGTATATTCGTGATGAAACCATCAAAACCGATGAATTTCCTGACGGGGTCGATTGCTTTGTGGTCGAACGCTACCCTGCCTATGAATATTCCGGTTATACCAGACAACTGGCCTGGGTCAACAAGGATCGATATGTTGCAGAAAAAGTCGAGTTTTATGACCGCAAAAACGATTTGTTAAAAACCTTGACCAATAACGGCTACCAGCAATATCTTGGTCAATACTGGCGCCCGGATAAAATGTTTATGGAAAACCATCAAACGGGCAAAAGCACCATATTGTCCTGGGAAAACTATCAATTTAAAACCGGTTTAACAGACAGAGATTTCAGCAGAAACAGCCTGAAACGCGCACGATGAATTCTCTATAAAAATTCATACCACTGGAACCGGCAGATGAACAAGGCCTATGTGAATCTATTCGCAGCCGCAGCAAAACATGAAAATAACTCCGCACATTCTTTTAGCTCTTGTTATTGGCACCCTGTCGGGCACCGTTTATGGTGGTGAAGTTTCCGGTTATATCGGCGGCCAGTCACGTAATTTTTTCAATACTCCGAATGTTCCGGAACAGCACAGCCGTTATCTGTCGTTTGTCACCGAACCGGAGTATTATCAGCAATGGGATAACGGTGACCAGAACGTTGAAGTAAAGCTGTTCTACCGTAAAGACCAGTACGATGAGCAGCGCACACACGGGGACATCCGTGAACTTTCGTGGACCAGCGTTTTTGAAGACTGGGAACTGCGTCTGGGTATTAGCAAGGTTTTCTGGGGAGTCGCCGAAACCCAGCACCTGGTTGATATTATTAACCAGACCGACCTGGTGGAAAATGTTGATGCTGAAGACAAGCTCGGTCAGCAGATGATCATGGCCAGCACAGAACAGGACTGGGGAATCATTGACCTGTTTGTTCTGCCCGGCTTTCGTGAACGTACTTTTCCCGGCAGCCGTGGACGTCCCCGTCCCGGAGCCATTGTCGATACCTCACGAAACGCTGTTTATGATTCCAGTGATGGCAAAAATCATATTGATCTGGCAGCGCGATATTCACACTATATCGGCGAATGGGAGTTCGGTCTGTCACTATTCAGCGGCACCGGGCGTGAACCAACAGACTTCGTACCGGTGGCGATAACTGCATCAGGCGAACCCATTGTGGTTCCGGTTTATTCATTAATCACCCAGATTGGTTTTGATGGCCAGGCCTTTTTTGATGACTGGACCTGGAAACTGGAAGCCGCCAATATCGAAGTACGCAGCGGCGCCAAAAAAGGCATTAACAGCTTTAAAACGGTTGGCGGTTTTGAATATACCTGGGTCGGCATAGCCGGCAGTAACATGGATCTGGGTTTTCTGGTGGAATACCATTACAGTGATCAGCGAATTATTGAAACCATCTTTGATAATGACTTCGCGCCCGGCCTGCGCTTTGTATTTAATGATGCTCAGTCCAGCGAAATACTGTTCGGCCTGTTTCTCGATGCCAACACACAAACCACCGCCAGTTTTATCGAAGCCTCTCGCCGTTTGGGGGACAGCTGGACTATGGAATTTCAGGTTAGAACCTTTAATGGCGCAAAACAAGGTCGCCCGCTGTACAGCTTCCGATTTGATGATTTTGCACAACTGGATTTGAACTACCACTTTTAGAAACAGTGAATACTCAAAATGACTGAGTTTGAGCCTTAAGGGAAGTTGTAAGTTAAAAGTTTTAAGTTATAAGTAGCAAGTTAAAAGCTGGATACTTTCTGTTTAACAAGTTTCTTTTGCTTTAACGTTTTTAAACTTACAACTTGTAACTTAAAACTTACAACTTCTCTTAATGACCAACTTGGACTTTACTCACTATCGGTGGCTGATAAATTTTTAACAGGCTCCCATCATATAAGCCACGACTTGCGCATCGGAACAGGCGGTGCAGCCGGTGGCATCGGTCCTGCTGCTGCCATTTTTCAAGATTGCACACACCGGATTATATTCACGTGTACATCGCTGCGGCCGGGGTGGCTCACAAATAATTAAAGCCGCACGCAAGCGTTTTAATTCTGCCAGCAACCAGTCATGCGTTTTTATGGCTGTTTCCCCTGCACACTTCACTATGTAATCCTTCCCGCTCAGGGTACTTCTACTGGCGGCAAGCCTTATAAAATCTTCCGTATTGCTGATGTCTTCTCTGAAATAATCATATTTTTTCCGGATATGATTTATGCCTTCTTTTGCCGGATAATCGGTGCCATTTCGGTTAATAATGCAGCCGCTGTTTTTAACATAAGCCAGCAGCCTGTCTACTTCCCATCGCTGTGCAGTCGGCACGTCGGCAAAGACAGAGGGAAGTACGCTTAAATATAAAAACATAAATGGTATTAATCGTTTTTTCATCTTTTTTCCCTTGTCTATTTCAAATGATTAACACTCAACAAGTATGCGTTGAAATTCCATCACTTGTTATATAGCCATTAAAAATCATTTCAGTATGACATCACACGAAGCATCCTGAAATAACAAACAAACGCTGCGCTTACCCCATTATCGCCAGCTGCTTAATCCGTTCAATATCATCCCTGACTTTCGCCGCTTCTTCAAACTCCAGATTACGGGAATGCTGGTACATCTGGTTCTCAAGTTTTTCCAGTGTTTTACTTAACTGCTTCGACGTCATTGCCTGATAAGTCGCTTTTTCTTCCGCCACTTTTTGCAGTTCAAGCGATTTCCTTGACTGCTTGTCACCATAACCGGCTTCTAACACATCATGTACATCCTTGATAATACCGGTCGGGGTGATGCCGTGTTCTTTATTATAGGCTTTCTGTATCTCGCGGCGCTGCTCGGTAACGTCAATGGCTTTTTGCATCGAACCGGTTATTTTATCAGCATATAAAATAGCCTTGCCATTCACGTTTCTTGCCGCGCGGCCGATGCTTTGTATCATGGAACGATCGGAACGTAAAAATCCTTCTTTATCGGCATCCAGAATCGCAATCAATGATACTTCCGGCATATCCAGACCTTCACGCAACAGGTTGATACCGACGATGACATCAAATACTCCCAGGCGTAAATCACGGATAATTTCGACACGTTCCACGGTATCAATATCCGAATGCAAATAGCGTACTTTCACATCGTGTTCATTTAAATAGTCGGTTAAATCTTCAGACATGCGCTTGGTCAGGGTAAGAATAATTACCCGCTCGTTTTTCGGCACCCGCAGATTAATTTCCGACAGCACATCATCCACCTGCGTGGTTACCGGACGCACTTCGATAACCGGATCCAGCAAGCCGGTCGGCCGTACTACCTGTCTGGCAATTGCATCGCAATGTTCATCCTCATAAGGACCGGGGGTGGCAGAAACAAACAGGGTTTGTGGTGACATGGTTTCAAACTCTGCAAAACGCAATGGCCGGTTGTCCAGCGCTGAAGGCAGGCGAAAACCGAAATTCACCAGATTTTCCTTACGTGAGCGATCTCCTTTATACATAGCACCGATTTGCGGTACCGAGACATGGCTTTCATCAATGATCAGCAAGGCATCTTTGGGCAGGTAATCAAACAAACACGGTGGCGGCTCACCGGGGGCTCTGCTTGATAAGTAACGTGAATAGTTTTCAATACCGCTGCAATATCCCAGCTCGCGCATCATTTCAATATCAAACTGTGTACGCTGTTCCAGTCGCTGCGCTTCTACCAGTTTATTATTGTCACGCAACTCGGCCAGGCGCTCACGCAGCTCAACCTTGATATGCTCTATCGCACCCAGAATCACTTCCCGCGGGGTCGCATAATGGGTTTTCGGATAGACCGTTACGCGCGCAACTTTTTTAATGACTTCACCGGTTAAGGGATCAAAGATACTGATATTTTCAATTTCTTCATCAAACAGTTCAACACGAATCGCTTCACGTTCGGAATCCGCCGGATGAATATCAATCACCTCACCTCTTACCCGGTAGGTACCACGGCGCAATTCCATATCGTTGCGTAAATATTGCAGCTCTGCCAGTCGCCGCAATATCTGGCGCTGATCCACCAGATCACCCCGTACCAGGTGTAATATCATGGCGAAATATGATTCCGGATCGCCAAGACCGTATATCGCAGACACCGTGGCCACAATAATTGTGTCCTCGCGTTCCATCAACGCCTTGGTCGCCGACAGGCGCATCTGTTCAATATGTTCATTTACCGAGGCATCTTTTTCAATAAAAGTATCACTTGCCGGCACATACGCTTCCGGCTGATAATAATCATAATAGGAAACAAAATACTCCACCGCATTACCGGGAAAAAATTCTTTCATCTCCCCGTACAACTGCGCTGCCAGCGTTTTATTGGGTGCCATAATAATTGTCGGCCGGTTTAACTTTTCGATGACATTGGCTACGGTAAACGTTTTACCGGAACCGGTTACACCCAATAATGTCTGCCGCGCCAGACCGCTTTCAAAACCGTCTATCAAGGTTCTGATTGCCGTTGGCTGATCGCCGGTGGGCTGATATTCTGTTTGCAGTTGAAATTTTTTCAATATACTCACTCTGTACTACTACATTCCTAAGTAAAAATAACTTAAACTCGGATGAAATTGCGCTATCCCTGTTTTCGCTCACTAAAGTTTTATGGTAACTAAATTGGATATTAAACTTTCTAATCGCATTCAAAGAGTTAAACCTTCACCCACACTTGCGGTCACCGCACTTGCTAATCAACTCAAAGCCGAGGGTCGTGACATCATCGGCCTGGCCGCCGGACAGCCTGACTTTGATACCCCCGACTATATAAAAAAAGCAGCTATCGATGCCATTAATCAGGGATTTACCAAATACACTGCGGTGGATGGTACCGCCAGTCTGAAACAGGCCATTATAAACAAGTTCAAACAGGAAAACGGCTTTGATTTTAACGCCGATCAGATTCTGGTTTCTGTCGGTGGCAAACAGGTCATCTATAACTTATGCCAGACCCTGCTTGATGAAGGTGACGAAGTTATTATCCCTTCACCCTACTGGGTCTCCTATCCCGACATTGTAAAACTGGCCGATGCCACGCCGGTAATCGTAGAGGGCGACCTCTCACAATCATTCAAGATCAGCGCAGCACAGCTGGAACAGGCGATCACCGATAATACCCGCCTGTTCATCCTCAACAGTCCATCAAACCCGTCAGGCAAGGCTTACAGTAAGGCTGAGCTGAGAGCACTGGGTGACGTGCTGGTTAAATATCCTGATATCGTGATCATGACCGATGATATCTATGAACATATCGTCTGGTCGGAGGAAGGTTTTAACAATATATTAAATGTCTGCCCCGAATTAAAAGAGCGAACCGTGGTTGTCAATGGTGTTTCCAAAGCCTATTCCATGACCGGCTGGCGTATCGGTTACTGTGGCGGCCCCACTGAGCTGGTTAAGGGCATGAAAAAAATTCAGTCACAAAGTACCTCTAACCCGACCTCCATTGCCCAGTATGCAGCAGAGGCGGCGCTGAACGGTGACCAGAGCTTCCTCAAAGA
>JAJRUQ010000183.1 GCA_024277705.1 Gammaproteobacteria bacterium | reverse complement strand
TTATTGGTATGTGGCCGCTGCAGCACCTGGGCTCTGAGTTTATGCCGGAACTGGATGAAGGAGATCTGCTCTATATGCCGAGCGCATTTCCTGCGGTTTCTGCCGGTAAGGCACAGGAACTTCTACAGCAGACCAACAAGTTGATTAAAACGGTACCGGAGGTGAAAACGGTATTCGGTAAGGTCGGGCGTGCAGAAAGTGCTACCGACCCGGCGCCACTCACCATGATCGAAACCACTATTCTGTTAAAAGATCATGAGGAGTGGCGCGAAGGCATGACCATGGACAAGCTCAAAAAAGAACTGAATGAGCTGATCCAGTTTCCGGGTCTGACCAATGCCTGGGTGATGCCGATCAAGAACCGTATCGACATGCTGGCCACCGGTATCAAAACGCCGGTGGGTATCAAAGTCGCGGGGCCTGATCTTAATACCATTCAGGAGATCGGTAAGGATATAGAAAAGGTACTGTATCAGGTACCGGGTACGATCTCGGTCTATGCTGAACGTGTTGCCGGTGGACGTTATGTTACCGTCGATATCAATCGTAAAGAAGCAGCGCGTTTTGCACTTAATATCGCCGATATTCAGGAGGTGGTGATGACGGCTGTCGGTGGTATGCGTGTTGCCATGACCGTAGAAGGGCTCGAGCGATATCCGATCAACGTGCGTTATCCGCGTGATGTGCGTGATTCACTGGAGAAATTACGTAACCTGCCGATCGTCACCCCATCCGGTGCACGTATCCCGCTGGCGGAAGTTGCTGATGTGCGTATCGATGATGGTCCGGGTCTGATCAAGACTGAGAATGCCCGTCTTAATGGCTGGATCTATATTGATATCGAAGGTCGTGACCTGGGATCTTATGTACTCGATGCACAGAAGACCGTTGCTGAGCAGATCGAATTGCCACCGGGCTATTCAATCTCATGGTCGGGACAGTATGAATTCATGGTGCGCGCAGTCGAGCGTCTGACAACGGTGGTACCGGTTACCCTGGTAATCATTATTCTGCTGTTGTACATGAATTTCCGTAATCTGACGGAAGTATTGATCATCATGGGTACGCTGCCGATGGCACTGGTTGGTGGTTTCTGGTTGTTGTACCTGCTGGACTACAATATGTCGGTCGCCGTTGGTGTTGGTTTTATCGCACTCTCCGGGGTGGCGGTGGAAATTGGTGTGTTGATGCTGGTGTATCTGAATCATGCGCTGGAGGATCATCGTAACAAGGTTGAGGGTGAAGGATCGGTGCTGACAGTCGAAGAAATACGTTCAGCGGTTATCGATGGTGCACTGTTAAGGGTGCGTCCTATTATGATGACCGTGGCAGCGATTATCGCCGGTTTGTTACCGATCATGCTCGGCGGTGGTACAGGTTCTGAAGTCATGCGTCGAATAGCCGCACCGATGGTCGGTGGAATGATCAGTGCCACCTTGCTAACATTGGTGGTGATTCCAGCGGTATTCCTGATATGGAAGAGCATGGGCCTGAAAAAATCACAAGCGCACTTGTAAGTAATTAAAAAATTTAGTCCGCGAAAAACGCAAATAAAAACTTAAGGATACTCTGATTAATTAACTTGATCAGAGTATCCTTAATTTTATGGTTTCTTTATTTTGCGTCTTTCGCGTTCTTCGCGGACTATATGTTTTTTTAAAGAGATAATAATGACCATAAAAATAGAGTATTTCAGTGATGTTTTATGTATCTGGGCGTATGGCGGGCAGGTGCGTATGGATGAGTTAAAGCAGACCTTTGCGACGGACATTGAAATTGAATACCGTTTTGTACCGATTTTCGGTGCCGGTAAACAGCATGTTGAAAATGTATGGAAGGATGAGGGAGGATTAAAAGGTTTTAATGCTCATCTGCAGCAGGTAGCGAAAAACTGGGATCACATTTCAGTTTCTGATGAGCTGTGGTTGAGTGTCTCACCACAATCTTCTACTGCAGTACATCTGTATTTAAAAGCTATTCAGTTACTGGAAAAAAAGTCGGGAAGTTGTTATCAGGCATTGCCTGAATTTAACGGTCGTACGCGTTTTGAACAGGCTATCTGGTTGTATAGAGATGCTTTTTTTCGCCTGGGCAAAGATATTTCACAACGCCAGGTGCAAAATGAGATAGCGCAGCAGTTAGATTATTCGCTGGACTCTGTGCTGGCATTGCTTGACTCAGGAGAGGCATTTGCAGCATTACATGCCGACGATGTAGCAAAACAAAGTTATAATGTGCCGGGCAGTCCAACACTGGTATTGAACGAAGGCAGGCAAATGCTCTATGGTAATGTGGGTTACCGGATTATTGATGCCAATGTGCGTGAGTTATTGCATAATCCGGTACAGGGTGAAGCCAGCTGGTGTTAGTGTTCTTTTTGTGAGAGGTGGTAAGATTCTGCTGCCGTCGGTAACGTTTATCTATGGATAGAAATTTTTTTTGTAGTATCACTGCTGTTTAATTTTTCATCATTTTCTTTTTTTTTTTCATAAAATACCCCTGTTCTTTGTGTGTGTTAATCCTTCTGTAATTATGGACAATATCTTGCATACAAACTTTTTTGAATAAAAAGTTCCTTACATGCTTCTATTTTTTGCGTTAGTAACTAATAATATACAAATATATTGATTTAAGTCATATTATTTGTTCATGGTGTGATTACAATACGTCTGCCTGACGGTGCCGGTGTACCGTTTTACAAGAAAAAAATTATGAGAAGTTTCATTCGTACAAGTTTATTATGGTTTCTGACCCTGTCATTGATAGGGCTACCTGCAGTCGTCATGGCTGATAATGCTGGAAATGTTGCCTGGAAGTTTGTGCAGAATGACGAAGTATCCGAATCCCGGCAGATGAATGCCAGCAGTCAGGAGCGTATTGCAGACTCCGGCATGCACTGTCATGAAGTAAAAACCGGCCAGATTAATCAACACGCAGATGTAAAGTCTGAACAGGCGGCAGAAAATATTGTTGCAGCCTCTTCGCACGAGAAATGCTGTTGCGATAATGACTGCCAATGTTCGGCAGCTGTTTCCTGTCATTCCACGGATAGTTTAACTATTTTTGGTATTTTAGAATCCATCCCGCTTGTGCATTCCTCTGTGCAGGTAAAAACCATCACTGAATCAGTGGCTTTTTATCATGACTGTGATATCGCCGCTGAAAGAATTCCCCCTATCGTTTAAGCTCCATCCGGAGCCGTTTTATTGATTACATACGCCCGCCCTGGTGTAGTGATTTATCGTGCTGGCACGATTAAAAAAGATTTTTAACCCATATTTAAATTTTAATTAACAGGAGTGATGTTCATGAATAATTCATGTATCGCATTCAAGAGAAAAGCGCTGGTAACAGCGCTGGCTCTTGCTTTACCGATGATAACATCGGTTTCACAGGCAAATGAAGCTGATTTGCAAAAACAGATTGATGCATTGCAGGGCCAGGTAACGGCTTTAAGCAGTGAAGTTCAGCAGGCTGCTGAATGGAAAAGTCCAAACACTTTAATGCACATGGCCGGTTTTGCCGATGTGAAATATGTTAAACCGGAAAATGGTGACGGCAGTTTTGGTATCGGTTCTTTTTCACCTATTTTCCATTACCAGTATCGTGATGTGGTGATGCTTGAGTCTGAAGTTGAATTTCAGGTTATGGCTGATGGTGAAACAAAAATTGACCTGGGTTACATGACCATTGACTGGTTTGTCAGTGACTATGTTGCTGTGATTGCCGGTAAATTTTTAAGCCCGATCGGCCAGTTCAGACAGAACATCCATCCATCATGGGTGAATAAAATGGTTTCAGCTCCTCCCGGTTTCGGCCATGATGGCGCGGCACCGATAGCCGACATGGGTGTGCAGTTACGCGGCGGTTTCCCGATTGCCGGCATGCGTACTAATTATGCTGTTTATGTATCTAACGGCCCTGAGCTTAAATCAGAAACAGAAGATGAAGTCGAGTTTGAATTAGATGGCGTTGCGGCTGAAGGTTTTGGTGCCGACCGTGACGGTAAAAAGTCTTTCGGTGGACGTTTTGCGGTGTTACCGATGTCCTCACTTGAGATCGGTCTGTCTTATGCTGCTGGTCAGGCCGCCGTTACGGTACTGGAGGGTAATGATGTCGATCCACCAAGTCCTGGTCTGGAGCCCGGTACCGAGTTTATGGGTGAAGCATTACGTGATTACACCGTTACCGGTGCTGATTTTGTCTGGTTCAAGGGCAACATGAGTCTGCGTGGTGAATATGTTAAAACCGATATTGGTGAAGATACAACCAACGGTATTACTGCCGGTGATGGTGGTGCCTGGGAAGCGCTTTATACCCAGTTTGCCTATCGTCTGCCCGACACCAAATGGGAAGGCGTGCTACGTTACGGTGAGTTTGATGCACCGGGTTTGAACCGGGATCAGAGTCAGGCGGCATTAAGTGTCAACTATCTGATATCAAATAATTTTATAGCCAAAGTCACTTATGAATTCAATAAGGGTGAAGTTGCCAATTCAGCGGCAGATGGCGACAAGCTGTTAACGCAATTAGCTTACGGTTTCTAGGAGATGATAATGAAAAACAGAATAAACAAACTCAGTAAACAGTTATTTAAGTTCAGCAGCGCTGGCTTAATGCTGCTGACCGTCGGTTACAGTGTGCCGGCAATGGCTGCGGATTATCCCGAAGCCGGTAACTTTTCCAATGGCTCAAAAGTCTGGGCAGAAAACTGTGGCCGTTGCCACAATATTCGTGGTCCGAAAGAGTTACGTGATGACCAGTGGATATCCACCGCTTTTCACATGCGCATACGTGCTGGTTTAACCGGGCAGGAAACCCGTGATGTAATTACTTTCCTGCAGGGTTCTAATACCAAAGTGGTGAAAGCCAGTTCGACGGCAATTGCCGTAGTACCGGCAACACACAGTATGTCCGGTAAGGAAATCTTTAATGGTACCTGCAGTGCCTGTCATGGCAGCGACGGTAAAGGTGCATTCCCCGGCACACCGAATTTCACCAGCAGTAGTGGCCCGCTATCCAAAACGGATGATGTGCTGATTGACCATATTACTAACGGTTTCCAGAGCCCCGGCTCACCGATGGCGATGCCGCCTAAAGGTGGTAACCCTAATATGGATGCCAATGGTGTAAAAGCCGTATTATCCTATATCCGGGAAACTTTCGGTAAATAAAAGCAGGGATACTGTCATCATACGGAACAAGGATGTTCTTTTTTGTAGTATTGTCAGATTTAATAAAAACAGGCAGTTAGGGAATAAAACATAAAACCGCACGTCTAAGTGAGTGACTTGTTTAATTGACAGGTAAAACTATAACTTGTAGAGGGGAAAATTATGAAAACATCAACAGAAAGCCTGCTTGCTGCTGTTGTACTAACAACATGTGTCTTTTTTAGTGGTGCGGTATATGCAGGTGGACTGCACAATGAGGCATTACACAAAAAACTTGAGCAGTGTGAAACAGCTTTTGAACAGGCGCAAAGCGGAAAGTTGTCACAGGAAGATGCGTGGAAAGCAAGACGTGAACATAAAAAACTTGCTAAAGAAATTCTTGCCACCCTGAATAAACAAAATGCAAAAATTTCCAGTATCTCAAATGAAGAAATTCTGGAAAATCTGAAGGTCATGGGCCGATTGCTGGAAATGCTGGCAACCGATCATCCAACAATGACTGATGAATGGGGTTACCCGCTTATCAGGTAGTCTTTTAAAACAGCCCGGTTATTATCTAACCGGGCTGTTTTTCTTTATTGTTCCGGTTGATAAATAATAGCTTTTATTAAACCGCTCAGCACAGGAACTAAACAGCTTTTCTTTGCTCGTAATAACTGTTCAGGTATTATCAAAATATAATTCTACTATTAACGATCACAGTGAGCGTGGCTGATGTTAAATAAATCTGAAACAGATGCCGTTCATTTAACGGATCCGGTTTGCGGTATGGATGTAACGCAAAGCAGTGAGTACCATTTCCATCTGGATGACGCTGACTATTATTTTTGTAGTCCCGGTTGTCTTGATAAATTCAGTAATAACCCACAACAATACCGTTCAGACACCAGTACTGAACAAAACGGACTGAAAGACCCTGTCTGTGGCATGACGGTCAATGCCGATAGCGAATATCATTCTACCTATAAAGATCACGATTATTATTTTTGCAGTCAGCATTGTGAAAAAAAATTTACAAAGACCCCTGAAAGCTATCTGAACCCCGAAATGTCTCAGACTCCCTCATGCCCGGATAACAGTTGCAGTCTGGCTTCTACGGATGTGATTTATACCTGTCCGATGCATCCTGAAATAGAACAGAAGCAGCCGGGTAGCTGTCCAAAATGCGGTATGGCTCTGGAAGCTCGAGGATTGCCGGTGGTCGAAACAAAAATTGAATATACCTGTCCGATGCACCCTGAAGTCATACAGGATCACCCGGGCAGTTGTCCGAAGTGCGGCATGGCACTGGAATCGAAAACCATTACCCTGGAAGAAAAAAATGTAGAGTTGATCAATATGACACGGCGCTTCTGGTTTAGTACCGCATTGGCGTTGCCGCTTTTTCTGCTGGCGATGACCGCCGATATGATGCCGTCATTGCTGCCCGCTGCGCTGTCCATGGAAGCGGTGCAGTGGATACAGTTTGTGCTGGCCACACCTGTGGTGCTCTGGGGCGGCTGGCCATTCTATGTACTTGCTGTGCAGTCGGTGAAAACATGGAATCTGAACATGTTTACCCTCATTGGCCTGGGTGTCACCGTGGCATGGAGTTATAGCGTGGTGGCCCTGTTAGTTCCGGATATTTTTCCGCCTGTGATGCAGATGGCGGATGGTCTGGTTGATGTTTATTTTGAAGCTGCTGCAGTCATCACTGCACTGGTTTTACTGGGGCAGGTACTGGAATTACGCGCTCGCAGTCAGACTAACGCTGCCATTAAAATGTTACTGGGTCTGGCACCAAATACTGCCCGTATTGTGCGGGATAATGGCGAAGAGGAAGATATTCCGCTGGAGCAGGTGATGGTAGGTGATATCCTGCGGGTGCGCCCCGGTGAAAAAATACCGGTTGATGGTACGGTGAGCGAAGGCAATTCTTCGGTCGATGAATCGATGGTGACCGGCGAGTCTATTCCGGTTGAAAAAAGTCAGGGTGAGCGTGTTATCGGTGCCACGGTGAATGGCACGGGTAGCCTGTTGATGCGTGCTGACAAGGTGGGTGCTGATACCCTGCTGTCACAGATAGTGCATATGGTCAGCGAGGCGCAACGTTCGCGCGCCCCGATTCAGAAACTGGCAGACATTGTTGCCGGTTATTTTGTGCCTGCGGTGGTGTTGATTGCTATTACTACAATGATCATCTGGGGAGTATGGGGGCCGGAACCGCGTCTGGCGCACGCTATCGTCAACGCTGTTGCGGTACTCATTATTGCCTGCCCCTGTGCGCTGGGGCTGGCGACACCGATGTCTATTATGGTGGGTACGGGCAAGGGTGCCACCATGGGTGTGCTGATTAAAAATGCCGAAGCGCTGGAAACCATGGAAAAAGTTGATGTGCTGGTGGTGGATAAAACCGGTACCCTGACCGAAGGCAAACCGGAGCTGGTTGCGGTTAAAGCCATTGACGGTTTCACCGAAGAGGAAGTGCTGGCACTGGGTGCCAGCCTGGAACGCGCAAGCGAACACCCTCTGGCCGAAGCTATCGTACAGGGCGCACAAAAACGCGACGTTGCTCTGCTTGCCGCTGATGACTTTGCCTCCGTTACCGGTAAAGGGGTTACCGGCAGGGTCAATGGCCGTAAAGTCGTACTGGGTAATCTTAAACTTTTTCAAAGTCTTGATATTGAGGCGGGCAATCTACCGCAGCAGGCGGAAGCGGGGCGTGATGAAGGGCAAACCGTCATGCTGGTCGCTATCGATGGTAAAGCGGCTGGCCTGATTGCTGTTGCTGACCCGGTCAAGGCATCGACGGCTGAAGCCATCGATGATCTGCATAAGGCGGGTGTGGATGTGGTAATGCTGACCGGCGACAGCCAAACCACCGCGCAGGCTGTTGCTGCGAAATTAAACATTGACCGGGTAGAAGCAGAAGTATTGCCTGATCAAAAAGCCAGCATTGTGAAACAGCTGCAGGCAGAAGGTAAAATTGTGGCAATGGCTGGTGATGGTATCAACGATGCGCCGGCGCTGGCGCAGGCGCATGTCGGCATCGCCATGGGCACTGGCACCGATGTGGCCATGGAAAGTGCAGGCGTTACCCTGGTTAAAGGCGATTTAACCGGTATCGTTCGTGCTAGAAAACTGAGTCATGCAGTGATGAACAATATCCGGCAGAACCTGTTTTTTGCTTTTATTTATAATTCGATGGGAGTACCTGTTGCCGCAGGTGTTTTGTATCCGGTGTTTGGTTTATTGCTGTCCCCGATGATTGCGGCGGCGGCGATGAGTTTTAGTTCCGTGTCGGTGATTACGAATTCATTGCGGTTAAAAAACGCTAAACTGTAAGAGGTTCTGAACAGTGCGTTACAAACCGGTGGTTGATTGATGACATGTTCAGAGCTTTCTCGCCTGCAGGAATCACGGTGCTGGCGGTCTAGCGGATAACCGCATCTAAAGCCAGGTCGCATGAGTCAATGGAGCCGGCTTGCCATCGGTCTTTCAGGGTTTCTGCATGGTTGCCTGCATTACCCGCCGGGTCATTTCTGTTGGCTTTATAAACATCAATATTAACCAGTGAAACAGGCATGCCATCCATTAAACGGTAGATGGTGCAGGATATGTTCAGAGAGTGTGTGCCCGGGGTTTTACCTTCCTGCTTCACGCCGGTATAGGTTTTTTCCGGGTTGATAGCGGCAACAAGCAAATGTGTATATCCGCGATTTCGTAAAGCAAGATGATTGGATAATTTTCGCTCTTCTTTACTGGCGGTAACAAGAAATACAGAATACGAACCAACACTTTTATATTTTTCACGTAAACTCTGTGCGATATTGCTTTCGATTTTTAAGCGCAACATGGAATTATCTTTTACTTCACCGGAAATGGCATCAGTATTTAATTCCACTATACCATTAAAGCGGGTGATATCGATGGTATCACCGAAGGTGTGTACCGATGTGTTACCCGCGCAAGCTGCTACAATAAACAAAGCTGTAATAATAAAAACTTTATTTGTTTGAGTTAGCACTTTGCAAATGGGTTGAAGCTGAAACATAGTTAGCAATAGACCCGGTGGAGTGTGGAGGTATATTCATGAAGTGGCTAATGTTGACAAAAATTGTCTCTGATGACAAATGATATTTTTTAAGCAGGTGTTTTTTCAGAAAGTGATTTTGCTGATTGTGGTCCGGTGGTAGTGACGGTGTCAGGACGAATCGTCAGCAAGCTGACGGCTACGGATAACGCTGGTGTACGGCTTTAGTCAATGTTGCCTGAAAGTCCGCAGAATTTTTGGTAATTAATCAGAGCAGCCTTAAATAATCAATATTGTGATGGGCCCACCGTAATGCTATTTTGCCGGCAAAAGAAAGGTCACTTTTTTTCAGAACTCCATCATAATAGGCTGAAAGCAGAGTAAAAGTAGCTGCCTGGTTCATGTTCCATGGCAAATGACCGCGATTATACGTATTGATAATATGGTCATAGTAATATGATGGAATGATAATTTCAGCGTCCTCCGGGAAGTAACAACTAACCGCCAGCCGCAGGTCGTAATACTGATCAGTTGTTGCTTTGTCCTGTTCTTGAATTGTTATTTTACTGCCTGTGTTTGCTGATTGATGCGGCTCATGCATGGTTGAATCCCTTCATTAGCTGGTATACAGACAGGATATCGAAAGCAGAAGTCCATTGCTTGACCGTAAACGTCAGGCACTTGACCGAACACGGCAACGATCGAGATTGAGTCTTAAGAGAAGTTGCAAGTTTTAAGTTACAAGTTGTAAGTTTAAAAACATAAATCAAAAGAAGCTTGTTAAACATAAGGTTATCCAGTTTTTGACTTTCTACTTATAACTTAAAACTTTTAACTTACAACTTCTCTTCCTGGCCGGTTTGAGACGTTACAATCAATGAGCCGGGGTGGTGAATGTGGTGGTTTCGAAAAATATGATTGACTCTAAAAACTTGTTAATTATGAAAACCGGGGAAAATTTTGCTAGACTCGGGCTAGTTTAATTTTATGACCAACTGCTGGAATATGTCTGTCCTGAAAAGAATACTGTTATTGATGCTTGTCAGCTGTACCCTGGGGTACAGTAGTGCGTGGGCGTTTGACGGTCATGCCTTCGAGCTGGCGGGTGATGTGCCAGCCATTATCGATATGGCTGCAGCAAGCGATGTCAATACGCAGTCGCTTAACGATCATGCCAGTGAACACGGTTCAGAACATCAATCGGCTGCCGGGTCAGGCTGCGATCACAGTTGTCATATTTCTGTTCATTTGCTGGCCATCTTTCCTCAGAATGATTATACATGCAGCATCAATCAGTCCAGCCAGCTGCTGGAACTGCCCGAAGATTTTACTTCCTTCATTGTTAGTCCTGATTTAAGACCTCCCCGCGTTTAATTTCTGAAAGTCGCCGGCACTGCTGGCTATTGCGCATGCCCGTAACTATACGGGTGTATGTGTTTATTGTATTTTTCGAGAATTAAACGATGATTATAAAACCGTGTTTTAAACGTGGTCAGGCTCTATTCGTCTGTCTGGTGATGACAACATTGATGACCAATGTGGTTAATGCCGAAACCGTCAATTCACATCCTGTTGTTAAGCCGGATGTATCCAGAACCAGTATTGTTTTACAGCGCTGGTTAAATAAAAATGTAAACAACCATCCATCGGTGCTGGCGGCGAATGCCGCTGTTGACTCTGCTGGCTTCCAGCAGATTGCGGCTGATAAAGCGCTGTACAATCCGGAGCTGGAGCTTGATGCCGAAACCGCTGAAACTGATTCCGCTTATATCGGCTTAAGCCAGACCATTGACTGGGGTGATACCCGTGGTGCCAGAACAGCGATGGCAGGTTCGCAACACTCGGCTGTTCAATATGAGTTTGAGGTCACCCGCCGGGAAATCGCTGCAGCCTTTCTCAATGGTCTTTCTGGATATCACACATCGATGGCGTTAAAAGAGCTTGCCGGGCAGGGCTACACCTTGATGCGACGTGCAGCAAAACTGGCAAAGCAGCGCTTCGATGCCGGCGACCTGAATAAAGTAGAAGTTGATCTGGCGAACCTGACTTATGCGCAGGCGCGTTTTCAGCGAGCCGATGCTATTTCGCAACATGCACGAGCCAAGCAGAAGCTGATCGCACTCAGCGGCAATGTTAATGATGACTGGCCGGATTTGTTATCGGTTTTTCCTGACCCTGAAGCACAATCACAGGAAATCGATGCAACGGTTCAGCAATTACCGCAGATGCGCGCAATTCTTGCAAGAGTCAAAGCCGCACAGGCCAATATTAAAGTGCAGGCAGGGCAGGGCACAGTTAATCCAACGGTTTCCTTCCGTGCCGGTAAAGAAGAGCAGGATACCCTGCTCGGACTTAATCTGTCGATTCCCCTACAGGTAAGAAATAATTTTCAGGCAGAAGTGGATGCAGCCAATGCTGAGATGATACAGGCAGAACGTGAATCCATTGATGCTTATCGAAAACTTAAAAGTCGCCTGGAAATCGCTGTTGTTTCTTATCAGTTAAGTCGCCAGGCGTGGCTTTCCTGGCAGGAGTCGGGTGCCGATACGCTGAGCGAACAGATTAAATTACTCGAGCGTTTATGGAAAGCCGGTGAGTTAAACACCACTGACTATCTGATACAGCTTAATCAGGCCTTGGTTACCAAGGCCAGCGCCATTGAACAACGTGGCAGGATGTGGACGGAATGGAGTGAGTGGCTTATCGCTTCAGGAAGAATTGAACACTGGCTTAGCAGCGGCACGACAACAAATATGAGAAACAACTAATGAATATTTCAACATTAAAGATTTTATTATTGCTGGGGTTTCTGGCGACAGCAACGCCGGTAACTGCCAGTAGTGATCATGATGATGATCACGACGACCATGGTCATGAGGAATCCGGCCAGCAACAGGGTGAGCACGAAGAAGCGGGTCATGAAGATGATGGGCATGAAGAGGATAGTCACGCCAGGCACGGTGAAGCCGGTCACGAAGAAGAAACATCGGTCAAACTCAGCGCGCAGCAGATGCAGCTTGCGGGTATCGTCAGCGAAGCCATTCAACTGAGCAATGTTTCGGATGTTATTAATGCCCCCGGCGAAGTGGTGTTAAACGCCTATAAAACCGCTTCGGTAACACCACGGGTTTCGGCTCAGGTAGCAAAACGTTATGCAAAACTGGGTGATGTGGTTAGTGCCGGTCAGCCTTTACTGAGTTTATCCAGCGTAGAAATGGCAAACGCGCAGGGTGAATTGCTGGTTACCGAACGCGAATGGCAGCGGGTAAAAAAACTGGGCAGAAAAGTGGTTTCTGCCTCACGTTATACCGAAGCCAGGGTTGCACATGAGCAGGCAAAAGCACGAGTGTTAGCTTTCGGCATGACCACAAAGCAGGCGGAAGCTCTGGTTAAAAGTGGTGATGCTGCAAAAGCCAATGGCACTTTTCAGTTACTGGCGCCGCAGGATGGCACCGTAATCAAAGATGATTTTATTCTGGGTGAACTGATTGAGCCGGGTCGGGTGTTGTTTGTTATCAGTGACGAGTCTGTACTCTGGGTAGAAGCAAAATTAACACCGTCACATGCAAAGCTGGTTTCACCGGGAAATACGGTTTTGATTACTGCCGAGGGTAAACAGTTTTCCGGAAAAGTGGTACAGGTACATCATGCGCTGGATGAAAGTACGCGCACACTGGGAGTGCGCGTTGAATTTGCCAATCCCGATGATGAATTGCATCCCGGTGTTTTTGTACAGACAAAAATCAGCAGTAACAATACCGCACCGGCACTGGCGATTCCGGTAAATGCTGTTCTCCGAAGCCCGGACGGTGACTGGATGGTTTTCATCGAACATGAAAGCGGTGAGTTTGAACCACAGGAAGTCGAGCTGGTCAGGACGGTGGGTGATGTCAGCGTTATCGAAGGCCTGGAAGCTGGCACACGCGTAGTTACACAGGGTGCTTTTTTTGTGCAATCGGAGCTGGCGAAAAGCGGCTTTGAAGTTCATAACCACTAGGAATGGCTCACTATGTTAAATAAAATAATCGCAACGGCGGTTGCCAGCCGTTTACTGGTGATACTGGCTCTGATTGGCACCTTGCTTGGTGGTTTACTTATTCTGCCGAAGTTGAATCTGGATGCCTTTCCCGATGTCACCAATGTACAGGTCACGGTGAATACCGAAGCGCCGGGACTGGCGGCGGAAGAAGTCGAGCAGTTAATCACTTTCCCGATTGAGGCGGTGATGTATGCTCTGCCGGACGTTGAAGAAGTGCGTTCCATTTCCAAGACCGGCCTGTCCGGAGTGACAGTGGTGTTCACCGAAGGCACCGATATCTACTTTGCCCGGCAACTGGTATTCGAACGCTTACAGGCTGCCAAAGAGCAGATCCCGGAAGGCGTGGGTACACCGGGCATGGGACCGAACACATCGGGTCTCGGGCAGGTGTTTCAGTATATGATTCGCGCCGAAGTACCGGGTACCTATGACGCGTTAACCTTGCGCAGTCTGAACGACTGGGTGGTTAAACTGTTATTAATGCCGGTGGACGGTGTTACCGAAGTATTATCTTTCGGCGGCGAAGTTCGCCAGTATCAGGTGCAGTTAAAACCGCAGCGTTTGCTGAGTTATGACTTGACGCCGGACGACATCAGCGAAGCTATCGAAAGAAACAATCGTAACGCCGGTGGCTGGTATCTGGACCGTGGTGCCGAGCAGTTAATTATTCGCGGTGTCGGCTGGGTTCGTAGCGGTGAAGCCGGGCTGCGTGATATTGGCAATGTTTCAGTGAAGCAGATTGACGGTACCGTAGTGCGGGTTAGTGATGTTGCTGATGTGGAATTTGGTGCCGAGATTCGCCAGGGGGCGGTTACCATGACCCTGCGTGATGAAAATGGCGAGGCCAAACCACTGGGTGAAGTAGTGGTCGGTATTGTAATGAAACGTATGGGATCCAATACCAAAGTCACCATTGATGGCATTAAGGAACGTTTGCCGATCATTCAGCAGGCATTACCTGATGGTGTCATTATTGATCCCTTTTACGACCAGTCGGATCTGGTCGATCAGGCAGTTGATACGGTTATTACCGCATTATTGCAGGCGTTTGTGTTAATCATCATTATTCTGATGCTGTTTATGATGAACTTGCGGGCGACCTTACTGGTACTGTTATCGATTCCGATTTCGATCGGTCTGGCACTGATGGCGATGGCACAAATGGGGGTCTCTGCAAATCTGATGTCCCTGGGTGGGCTGGCGATTGCCATTGGTATGCTGGTTGATGGTTCGGTGGTGATGATGGAAAATATTTTTTCCCATCTCAGTCATCCGGATGCACAGCATGAAAATTTTGTAAAAGATAATGTGGCGTTAGAGGATAAGGATCCGTTTGATGCATCGCATGATTCGCATGGCATGGTTCTGCGTATTCAGCAGGCAGCCGAAGAAGTCGGCCGCCCGGTATTTTTTGCGGTATTGATTGTCGGTATTGTGTTTGCGCCGTTGTTCAGCCTGGAAGGAGTTGAAGGTAAAATGTTTCAGCCGATGGCAATTTCTATTTTGCTTGCCATGATGGGTGCGTTAATCGTCGCGCTGGTAGTAATTCCGGCGCTGGCAACGTATATGTTTAAAACCGGCGTGGTGGAAAAACCAAGTCCGGTACTGGTGCCGATCGAAAAACGTTATCGCTCCCTGCTCAAACTGGCGCTGAAGAAAAAATCAGTGGTGGTTATTGCTTCGGTTGCATTGTTTGCAGCGTCACTGGCACTGGTGCCTTTTCTTGGTACCGAGTTTGTCCCTGAACTTGAAGAAGGCACGGTGAATGTGCGGGTCACGCTGGCGCCGTCTTCGAGTTTAAATACGGCGCTGGAAATTGCCGCCATACTGGAAAAACAGTTATTAACCTTTCCTGAAGTGCTTTATGCTTCCAGTCGTATTGGTCGTGCCGAAGTCGGCGGGGATCCGGAGCCGGTCTCGAACATCGAAATTTTTATCGGTTTGAAACATATCAGTGAATGGCAGACGGCGCCTGATCGTAAAGCGTTGCAGTTAATCATGGAACAGAAAATGGCACTGGTGCCGGGCCTGTTGTTTAACTTTTCACAACCGATTGCAACCCGGGTAGATGAATTGCTCTCCGGTGTAAAAGCGCAACTGGCGATCAAACTGTTTGGTCCGGATCTTGATGTGCTGGTTGCCAAGGGCAAGGAAATTGAGTCACTGGTAAAAGGTGTCAAGGGTACGCGTGGCGTGGCGTTAGAGCAGACCGAAGGCGAAGCGCAGCTGGTAGTGCGTCCGGACCGTGATCTTCTGGCACGTTTTGGTATCCCTGTCGATCAGGTGATGATGCTGGTAAGTGATGCTATTGGTGGTCAGGAAGCCGGTCAGGTGATTCGTGGTAACGAGCGTTATGATATTTATGTGCGCCTTGCGCAGGAACACCGTAACAGTATCGAAGCTATTCGCAGTTTGATTCTGCAGGCAGCTGACGGTGCATGGGTGCGTCTGGGAGATGTTGCACAGGTAGCGATTGAATCCGGCCCGCCACAGATTCGTCGTGATGACGTACAGCGTCGCGTGGTGATTCAGAGTAATGTCGAGGGCCGTGATATGGGTGGTCTGGTGGCTGAAATTGATCAGCGTATCAGCAGTGATATCGATCTGCCGACCGGTTATAGCGTGGTTTTCGGTGGCCAGTTTAAAAATCAGCAGCGGGCACAGGCACGTTTGATGGTGGTAGTGCCATTGTCTCTGGGGCTGATCTTTTTGATGCTGTATTTTGCCTTTAATTCGGTGGGGCAGGCGTTACTGATCATGCTTAATGTGCCGCTGGCACTTATTGGTGGTATTGCGGCGCTGTTTGTTTCCGGCCTGTATCTGTCGGTACCCGGCTCGATCGGTTTTATTACTCTGCTCGGGGTCGCGGTATTAAACGGTGTGGTGATGGTGAGTTCGATTAACCAGCGTGTTGAAGGCGGACAGGCGGTTGAAGACAGCGTTTTCGATGGCGCGCTGTCACGTTTGCGACCGGTATTAATGACCGCGATAACCTCGGCTCTGGGTTTGATTCCACTGTTAATGTCCAGTGGGGTTGGCTCGGAAATTCAGCAGCCACTGGCAACGGTGGTGGTTGGTGGTCTGATTTCATCGACCTTGTTAACGCTGTTTGTGGTCCCTGTTTTATACGAGAAGTTTTCACGGCACAAGTATTTGAGAGAGTAGTTGAATATCAGGCATCATCGTGGCTCACGATTCCGTACCTGCAGAAAAAATGGCTTGTGCAGGAACGTTTTGGTGAAGCGCGATTTACACCTGCACCCTGTTTAAAAAACGAGAGAAGAATATGTCACGTTACCTATTAGTTTTACTTGCAGTATTTTCTTTAGCCGTTGATGCGGGTGAAGAGGAACATGAGGAAGAAAAACACACCGGCGGCATTATTGAAATGTCAGCACAGCAACGACTGGCACAGGGCATAGAAACCGCCAAAGTTGAATGGCGCACATTAACGGCTGTGGTCAACGCGCCGGGTGAAGTGGCGATTGACCTCTACCGTTCGGCACAGGTGACACCGCGTATTACGGCACAGGTAGTATCACGAAATGCGCGTCTCGGCGATCAGGTTAAAAAAGATCAGAAGCTGGTGACCCTTTCCAGTGTCGCTATGGCTGAAGCACAGGGAGATCTGGTGGAAGCAGACCGGGAATGGAAACGGGTAAAGAAACTCGGTCGTAAAGTGGTTTCAGAAAAACGTTATGTTTCTGCACAGGTGGCAAGACAGCGCGCTTATGCCACTGTGCTTGCCTATGGCATGAGTAAAAAAGAAGTGAAGGAATTACTGGCTGATGGTGATGCCTCGCTGGCGACAGGTGAATTTGATCTGTTGAGTCCTCAGGATGGCACTATTATTTTCGACAAGTTTGTCATTGGTGAAGTGGTGGAAACCGGCCGTTTGCTGTTTGAAGTCAGCGATGAATCGGTTATCTGGGTGGAGGCAAAACTGCGCCCGGAACAGGCAGTCAATATTCAGATCGGAAGTCCGGCCCGTATCAGTGTTGATGGAAAGAACTGGACACAGGGCAAAGTGGTGCAGCTGCACCATCGTCTGGATGCCGGTAGCCGGACGCTAGGGGTGCGTATAGAAATCCGTGAACGAATTGATGTGCTGCATCCTGGGGAATATGTGCAGGTTGCACTGGAAACCAGCGCCAGTGAAAAACGTGTTGCAGTGCCGGAAGGTGCAGTGGTGCTGATGCAGGGTTCCTCCTCGGTGTTCAAACTTGAAAATAATCAATTATCGGCTTATCCGGTTGAAACCGGTATCAACAGTGCCGGCTGGATAGAGGTGATAGCGGGGCTGGCGGCAGGGGAAGAGATTGCCGTCAAGGGGGTGTTTACACTTAAGTCACTGGTGCTTAAATCGCAGATTGGTGATGATCATTAAGTGCTTTCAGGAAAGCTTCCGAGGACAATAGTATGAGAATAGTGACATGTTAGAAAAGCTGGTCGAAATCTCGTTGCGCTATAAATTTCTGGTGCTGGTCATTTTTTCAGTGGTAGCACTCGCAGGTGTGCGTGCAGTGATGAATCTGCCGATTGATGCATTCCCGGACGTTACTCCGGTACAGGTCAATATCTATACCGAATCACCGGGGCTGGCAGCAGAGGATGTCGAGCAGCTACTGACCTTTCCGGTGGAATCGGGCATGGCCGGTTTACCGGCCGTGCAGCAGATCCGCTCGGTATCACTGTTTGGTTTATCCTATGTTTCGGTCTATTTTGAAGATGATATGGATATCTACTTTGCCCGTCGTCTGGTGATGGAACGCTTGCAGGAAGTGGCTGACCGTATTCCTGAAGGTTATGGTACCCCTGAAATGGGGCCGAATACCTCGGGTTTGGGACAGGTTTTCTGGTATACGCTGGAGCGTAATAATGAAAAACTGAATACTATTTCTGATGCGCCTGTTACTGATATGGATCTGCGCACCTGGCAGGACTGGAGTGTTCGCCTAATTTTGCGTACCGCACCGGGAGTGGATGATGTCATGTCCTGGGGTGGACAGGAACGCCAGTATCAGGTGGTTATTGATCCATTGCGTCTCATTAAATACCAGCTGGATTATAAAACGGTGATGCAGGCCATCGAGAGTAATAACCGCCAGGTCGGCGGCCAGTATATCAATCTTGGTGCCGAGCAATATCTGGTACGCGGACTGGGGCTGGTCAAAAATGAAGATGACATCGGCCAGATTGTGGTGAAGGTAGATGAAGGTGTGCCGGTGTATTTGAGTGATGTCGCCGATATTCAACAGGCACCATCGTTGCGTACCGGGGCGGTTACCCGTGATGGCAAAGAAGTGGTGCTCGGTATGGCATTGTCGCGTATCGGTGAGAATGCCAAAAATGTGGTGGATGCGGTAAAGGATAAAGTAAAAATCGCATCAACGGCATTGCCTGAAAATATCACCATACGCCCGATCTATGACCGTACCGATCTGGTTGAAAAAGCGGTTGGTACTGCAGAGCGGGCGCTGATCGAAGGCTCGATACTGGTCGCCATCGTGCTGTTTTTATTCCTTGGTGAAATCCGTTCCGCCATCGTGGTAGTTGCTGCCCTGCCTTTGGCTATGCTGATTGCTTTTATCATGATGGGTGAAGCCGGGATGTCGGCCAACCTGATGTCACTGGCCGGGCTGGCGATCGGTATTGGTATGATGGTCGATGGTGCGGTGGTGATGACGGAGAATGCTTTTCGTATTATGGCCGAGCGTCTGGAACAAGGTAAGCAGGGGAATGGCGAACCGGTCAATCGTACTGCGGCGGTATTAACCGCTGCCCGCGAAGTAGCCAATCCTATTGCCTTTGCCATTATCATTATTATTGTGGTGTTTTTACCGCTGTTCAGTTTGCAGGGGCTGGAGGGCAAGCTGTTTAAACCGATGGCATTTAATATCAGTTTCGCCATGGCCGGTTCGCTGGTGCTGACACTGACATTGATCCCGGTGCTGGCTGCACTTATCCTGAAACCAAAAGAAGAGCGTGACACATTGCTGGTGCGCTGGATTAAGCGCGGTTATCTGCCTTTGCTTGCCTGGTCGCTGCTCAATAAAAAAACGGTGGTGATAACCGCCGTTTTCATGCTCATTGGCAGCCTGATACTGTTTCCTTTTCTCGGTAAAGAGTTCATGCCGCAGTTGCAGGAAGGTTCGATTATGTGGCGGGTAACGTCGATTCCTTCAACGTCACTTGATCAGTCGATCAAGATTTCCAGAAAAATATCAAAAGTATTAACGGAGTTCCCGGAAGTGAAAACCACGCTGGCGATGATTGGCCGTGCTGAAAAAGGCGAGACTGCCGACGTGAACTACATGGAGATATACACCGAACTGCATCCGCATGAAGACTGGGGCACGGATCGCAGTATCGAAGAACTGGCCGATGCCATGCGTGAACAACTGGAGGTTGCAGTACC
>JAJRUQ010000182.1 GCA_024277705.1 Gammaproteobacteria bacterium | reverse complement strand
CGCTTTGCTTACGATGTGCTCTGTCATACCGATTTGTCGCGTACATCCGGTACATCACTGGGCATGCCGATCGACCGGGTCAACTGGGGTAATTATGACTTGGTTGTCATCGATGAATCACACAACTTCCGTAATAATGATGCCGTAAAAGACAGGGAAACACGCTATCAGAAACTGATGAATAAAGTGATCCGTGCAGGCGTAAAAACCAAGGTGTTAATGTTATCAGCCACACCGGTGAATAATCGTTTTAACGATCTGAAAAACCAGCTGGCACTTGCTTATGAAGGTGATTCTGAATTACTGACTAAAAATCTAAAAACTTCAAGAAGTATCGAGGAAATATTCAAACGCGCCCAGGCGGTTTTTAATGAATGGTCAAAACTGCCGCCAGAAACCAGAACAGCACAGAATATATTGCAGGCACTGGATTTTGATTTTTTTGAACTGCTGGACAGCGTGACCATCGCCAGATCACGCAAACATATCGAAACATTCTACGATACCAGTGAAATAGGTAAATTCCCTGAACGACGAAAACCACTGTCCTTTCATTGTCCGTTAACAACACGCGATGATGTATTAAGCCTCAATGAAATCGTTGACCAGCTTTCCCTGCTTAAGCTCTGTGTTTACACGCCCATTAGTTATATCCTCGACAGTCGCATGCAAAAATATGAAGAGCTGTACGACACCATGGTTGAGGGCGGCAGAGGCAAACTGAAACAAATAGACCGTGAGCGCAGCTTAAAAGCACTGATGACAACAAACCTGCTGAAAAGGCTGGAAAGTTCGGTGGAAGCCTTCAGGCTGACATTAAGAGCACTTGAAAGCAATATCACAAAAACCCTTGCTATTATTGAAAAATTTGAAGCATCAAGTGAAGAGATGAATATCTCTGACCTCACCGATATTCTCGAACAGATAGAAGCAGAAGACGATGATCTCGGTGGCCTGGATGATTTCACCGTCGGTGGCAAGATACAGATCAGCCTGAGTGACATGGATGTGCAGTCGTGGCAGCAGGATTTACAGGGCGATGCCTTGTTTATAAAAGAGCTGCTGGACTCAATGGACAAAATCACGCCGCAAGACGATGCCAAATTACAGCACTTAAAGGCGCATATCCTGCAGAAAATAGAAAACCCACTGAATGAAGGCAATAAAAAGGTACTGATTTTCACCGCATTTTCAGATACCGCAAATTACCTGTACAACAATATCGCACCGGATTTATTACAAAGCAACAAATTACATACCGGCAGAGTCACAGGTGATGGCAATAAAACCACGCTCAACAAAAACTATGATTTTCAATCGATTCTTACATTGTTTTCCCCCAGGTCGAAAGAGCGAGAGCTGATCTTTCCGGGAGAGACAGCAGAACTGGATATCTTAATCGGTACCGACTGTATCTCAGAAGGCCAGAACCTGCAGGATTGTGACTATCTTATTAACTACGACATACACTGGAACCCGGTGCGTATTATTCAGCGCTTTGGCCGCATCGACAGAATCGGCTCAGTAAATAAAGAAATTCAGCTGGTCAATTACTGGCCGGATATCACTCTGGACGAATACATCAACCTGAAAGAACGAGTCGAAAATCGCATGATGATTGTTGATGTAGCAGCAGGCGGAGATGATAATGTATTAACCGCAAAAAGCAGTGAACTTGCCTATAGAAAAGAACAGCTTAGGCGTTTGCAGGATGAAGTCATCGAGCTGGAAGATGTAAAAACCGGCGTTACCATTACCGATCTGGGATTAAATGACTTCCGGATGGACCTGCTTAACCATGTCAAAGAACTGGCGGAACACGGTGGCGACATGAAGAATATCCCGAACGGTCTACATGCCGTAGTCCCGGCGGACACGGAGCTGGGGCTGCAGCCCGGTATTATCTTTGCACTGAAAAACCGCCATAATGGGGTAAACGTCAACCAGCAGAATCGACTGCATCCGTATTATCTGGTGTATATTGCCAGAGATGGCGAAATTATTGTTAACCATACCGAGGTGAAGAAGTTACTTGATCTGGTTCGCACCAGCTGTAAAGGCCAGGCAGAGCCCATTAAATCGGTTTGCCAGTTATTTAATGAACAAACACAAGATGGCCGTCACATGGATGAGTATTCCGAACTGTTAAGTGCTGCCATACATTCAATGATCGAAGTAAAAGAAGAAAAAGACCTGGATAGCCTCTTTAGTGGTGGGCCGACAACATTCTTTAGTAATGATATAGCGGGTCTGGAAGATTTCGAACTTATCGCCTTTCTGGTTGTTCAGTAATTACTGGTCAGTTGCACATGCCAGTGGACACAGAATTATAATGCGGTCATCAGAGATAAATATAATAGTCGAATGAATAAGCAATACCATTATCCTGAAAAAGCGTTGTTAGATCCGCCACGGTTTTTACCAAAAAGTAAAATCTTTGAGTCGGTAAAACCAACAGCAAAAATTAAGGCATTATTCATCCGGCAAATAAATAAAATAACCATCACGCACAGCCTGTCAAACAGAAGCATCAACCTGCCGGCAACGCCCGCAGTCGATGAAATTCTGATATTCAGAATAGATCTGAAAGAGGGTGAGTTAAATAATGATGTTCTGAAATATATCGACATGGCAATACGATCACCGATAATCTTTGAACTGCATTATAGTAATAAACAAAAAACCATCGCCGCCTTTAAACGCCCCAGTGAAGCTGATAGCAGTAAATGGGTGATCAGCGAATATTTTGAAAGCAACTGGTTTGCCGAAGATAGTCAGCGCATACCACCGCCAGTAGCACTTGATCTGGCTGGTCTGTACGAAATACTGTTAAAACCACTAATGCCTTATGAAGCCAGACCGGATGAAGATATACAGGCACATGTAAATCGCCTGGATAAAGTTCAGGCGAAACAACGTGAGCTGGATAAAATAGAAGCAAAACTGAACAAAGAAAAACAGTTTAATCGTAAAGTAGAAATTCATAAACAACAAAAAAAACTAAAGCAGGAATTACAACAACTGATTCGCGCATAAACAGTGAACGGCTAAATGTGAATAGTTAAGAGCTAATAGTTAAAGCAGGATAACAACAATGAAAAAAATGAAAATGCACTCACCGGATTTAACCGATGACAATATAAAAAAGATTCGTGACGTTTTTCCGGGCTGTGTCCCAGAAGCAAAAGATGAAAACGGTGAAATCAAACTGGCAGTGGATTTTGATCAGTTAAGGCAGGAATTGAGTGACCATATTGTGGAAGGCCCGCAGGAACGCTATCAGCTAAATTGGCCGGGCAAGCGTGAGGCGTTATTGACTGCTAATGCGCCGATTGCAAAGACACTGAGACCCTGCAGGGAAGAAAGTGTGGATTTCGATACTACGCAAAACCTGTTTATTGAAGGTGAGAATTTGGAGGCGTTAAAGCTTCTTCGAGAAAATTATCTTGGGAAGGTGAAAATGATTTATATAGACCCACCATACAATACAGGTAGCGACTTTGTATATGATGATAATTTTTCAGAATCTTATGATGAGTTCCTTATTCAGTCAAACCAAAAAGATGTAGAAGGAAAGAAGCTTATCGCAAACATGGAGTCTAATGGGCGTTTTCATTCAGGTTGGATGAGTATGATTTTCCCTCGTCTAAAATTATCAAGAAATCTATTAAAAAATGATGGTGCTATCTTTATTAGTATCGATGAAAATGAAGTGCATAACTTAAGGAAAATATGTGATGAACATGGAATAAAATTTATTGGGGCAACAGCCGAAATGATTAATTTGATGGGAGATAAAGCTTCGGCAATTGCAACCATGAAAAAAGCCGGAGTACCTACTATTCCAGGATCAAATGGTTTACT